>ONNU01000076.1 GCA_900319255.1 uncultured Eubacteriales bacterium | reverse complement strand
TAATGATTTACGGTGTAATTGGTTATGTTCATATATCTATTATACCAAAAAAGCAACCGACTTCCAAGTTTCTACTCGGAGGTTGGTCGTCTTTTTTCTTTGGACTTTTTTCACAGCCTCCGCACATTTTTACTGATTTGTCAAGTCTTTTTTGAAAAAAATTACAAAAAAACACCCCGTACCTTTGTTTTAGTACGAGGTATTCTTTATTTGTGCTTTACCTTAATGACATTGCCCCCTGGACCCCTGGACCCCTGCAGCCTTTGTAAAGGCTGGCGAAACTTTAATATTTTTTAATTTGATGACATTGTTTCTCAGGGCAGAAGCCCGTAGAACTTCATTACTGCTTCGGTCTTGCTTTTTGCGCCGATCCTTTTGTATGCGCCGGATAATATGCATTTGGCTGTGCTTTCGCAGATATTCAGCATTTTGCTTATCTCCTTTATCGTTCTGCCCTCTGAGCAAAGGCGCAGAATATTCAGCTCTCTCGGCGTCAGCTCGTTTACCGTATCATTGCGCACGCTTTCCTCCGGCGGCGCAGGAAATGCAAAAATAATGATATCCCGTCTGTTCCCGCTTATTTCTCCGGGACATACTCCCATGATGAACCGCTGCCTTCCGTCTGCTGCTGAAAGGAATACTCCCGAGCCGGAGGCACCGTATTTAACGCAGCTTCTGAAAACATCCGTGCTGCGGATAAGCTCAAGGCTGAGAATGTTTTTCTGCAGTGCGTCTGTCATCGGTCCGTTAAGCTCCGAAAAGAAAAACTCTGTGCCGTCAATAATGGTTATCCTGCCGTATGCGATCATGTGATCGTCGGGCATACAGCCAAAGCCTCCGCCGCTGAGCAGATCATGCTGCACACAATTCAGCATTACCGCAATATGACTGCCGCCCTCTTGATCGGTGTAGGGATGAAGCTCACAGAAATAATTGCTTTTATTATTCTTTTCCAGAAGTCCCAGTGCGCTTGTGACCTTTCCCGTTCTGATGCAGTAGCTCAGCAGCTTTTTTACATTCCCCGAGCCAAGTATCTCGCTTTCAAAGCTTTTCAGATCCGGAGATATAGGGAAACTGTCGGGGATATCAAGGCTTGCGCCTTCGGTAAAGAAATGCCCGTCCTTGCAGCCTATGACGATTATTTTTCTGTTGTCGCCGGAGCTGCTGTCACGGGGGAATGACAGATCGCTTTCGGCCTTTCCATAAATGCTCAGGCGGGGATTATCAATTTCAATCAGCTCGTCCCAAAGCAGGTTCTTTCTCCCGGGAAAAAGCCTCTTTTTTCTCAGGCTGTAGCTATGACCCATGTACTTTTCAAGATAGCTGCTGTACAGCTCAAGCTCACTGTCGGGAGGGCTGTTCTGCGGAGGAAAAAGGCTGAAATACAGCTCATTTCCATAAACAAGCCGCAGTCTGCCGTCTGACTCCATAATAAATTCCGCATGATATTTTTCTTTATCCTCTGACATTTTATCACTCCTGTTCATTTCCTCCGAAGGCTCTTTTACCCGCGATCGTAAGATTTTTCTATTGGCTGCATTTGTTATCGTTCTGCGATAGTATCTCTGTTCCAACTATAATTTTATACCTGAATCCGTGAAACTCAATGGCGCCACACCCCTTGTGGTTTCCACCTTTTGTCTCACCAAAGTAGAAACAATAATGAAGTATGGCTCATGGCATTAAAGGAGAAAAGCGGATTCTCTTTTTCCGCCCGCAGCTTTTTCTGACACTATCGTATTATACTAAACAGGACAATAATAAAACGATACTATTTCCTGCTGCTTGTTTGCGGAAGTCACTTTTGAGGGATTTTTCTGATTTTTTGTTTGCACTGGGCGGGGGAAGATGATACGATCACTCCGGAAGATACAGAAAAACCGATGAACCTGAGTCCACCGGTTTTTCCTTTGTCAGATGATATTTACTTTTTTATGAATCTGTGAAACTCAATTGCGTAAATATATATAACTACATTTTCAGCTTTTACCCCTTAAATGATACAATACCAAATCTTAACCGTTAAAGTATGGCTTGCCACGGGGGTTAAGGAAAGGGGATTGCAAAAGGGGGGGATACTGATGAAGTATGGCTAAGTGCATGAAGGCGGAACAGCGGATTCCATTCTTCCGCCCGCACGAGATGTCAATTCCACAGATTCAGGTCTATTATTTCATTATCGTATGCCTGCTTTTTTTAACTCAGCTCTCCGTCAACGACATATTCGTGGTTCTCTTCTGTTTCGGTTATGCTTGTGTCGATGCCGTTCTGGTTAAGATAATTGATGGTTCTTGTGTAGGTGTTGGGGATCGTGACATACAGATCGTCTGTTTCTACACCGTCAGGAATCTTGCCGTAATAGTCATTATTCACATCGTAGCTGACATT
>ONNU01000021.1 GCA_900319255.1 uncultured Eubacteriales bacterium | reverse complement strand
TAGTTGGCAACAGAAATACTATCGCAGACTGACAAAAAATGATGCTATAGAGAATCTTACAATCGCGAGAAAAAGGGCTTGCATGGTCATAACTTACAACGCGAACATGACACCGGCGGCACGCCGGCGACGCTGCCGCCGTTCGTGTAAAATATTTCTGGATCTTTGATAAAGAGCTGGCTTTGGTAATTTTTTGTTTCCCCGTCCCATCCAAGTATAACACGCGAGAACGAAAGTAAAGCATTGTCAGATCTGCCAACGCGATTTTGACACCGGCGGCACGCCGGCGGTGGCGGTTGACAAATATTCTCGGGGATATTATAATATGTGTATAAATGTTTTTACCGGAGGGGATCGAAATGTACCACTATTATACAAAACGGCTGTGGGAAAAGGCTGCCGCTGTTTCTTTGGCACTATGTGTCGCCGGAGCAGGGGCTTTGCCTGTGATAACGGCGCTTCCACAGACCGCTGTCGTGGCTGAGGCGGCTTCTCAGCTCAGCGTTAAACTTAATGTTCCGGGTGTCACTCTCGGTAAGGGTGAAACCTATCAGCTTAAAGCTTCTGTGTCTGGTACCGGCAGCGCAGGAAAAACCGTCGCATGGAGCAGCTCGGATAAAAATACCGCTGTGGTCAGCAGCAAGGGGCTTGTTACCGCAAAAAGAACCGGTATCGTTACTATTACCGCTTCTGTGGGCAGCGTTAAGGCTCAGTGCTCCATTACTATCAAGGCTCAGCCCGATACCGTCGCTGTCTCTAAACAGAATCTTTCACTGGGTGTCGGCGAGACCTATACCCTCAGCGCAGTTCTTCCAAACGGCACTGCTTCTGAAAAGAAATCCTTCCGCTCAAGCAGCAGTACCATACTTAATATGCTCGTGAGCGAACGTATCGGTCAGATCAGGGCTGCAAAGGAGGGTAACGCTAAGGTCACTCTGTATATTTTCAACGGCAGACAGGCAAGCTGTAATGTCAGTGTGCGTAAGGCTCCCCAAAGTATCTCTATCAGCAAAAAAACTCTGGAGCTTTATGTCGGACAATCCTATACCCTCAGCTCATCTGTTCCTAACGGTACTGCCTCCGCTAAGCGTACCTACCGCAGCAGCGATCCGAAAATTATCGAAATGCTCCGTACAGACTGGGCTGGTCAGTTCAGAGCTGTTAAGCCCGGCGTCGCATGGGTAACAGTGAGAAGCTATAACGGCAAGGAATCAAGCTGTAAGATCAGAGTAAAGGAAAAGCCGAAGTATTCCAATAAGATACAAAATTATAATAATAAGGTCTATTATACCCCGTATTTCGTGCATGAGGGTATCAGCGGCAATATCAGTATGACTGCTCTCGGAGGTAATTATACAGCCCTGCCTAAGCCCGGGGGACGGGATGACCTGCAGATCGACAGCTTCGTGATCTATAAGGATAAGATATATTTCAGGGATCAGAATGTCGGTACAGGCGCTGAATATTATCCTTCAAGACTGTATGTCTGCGATTTGAATGGAAAGAACCTGAAAAAGCTCGCTTCAAATGCAAAGCCCTCGTTTATGTTCGATGACGGAAAGCTCATATATAACCTCTTCGGCTCAGACAGCTCCTACAGCTATGACCCGTCTACGGGAAAAACTGCGAAGCTTTCCGGCGCTGCAAAGAATATTCCTCTCTATGATATTTTCAGATGGGATAACAGATGGGGCGTGACAGGAGGCTCTACCTTCAACAGCTATATCTTCTACAGAGAATTTGTCAGCAAAACAGGCAATAATATCTATTACTATGCTAAAAATAAAAATACCGGAAAGATCACCCGTATCGGCTCCGGCTATACTCCGCAGAGATAAAAATAATATGTATTCTTACCCGGCATACACCCACCCGGATTTCCGGAGCATTGAAGGGTATGCTGAGGTTTTATAGAAAGGATGAACAATATGAAAAAGTTTTTAAGAAAAGCCATGTGCGCAGCTTTGTCAGCAGTTCTTCTGGCAGGCTCGGCAGCTGTGGCTCTCCCGCAGCTCAGTAATGCAGCAGTTACTGTAAATGCTGCAGCGGCGCTCACTATCAGCAGCTCTCAGATGTCACTGGGCAAGGGCGAAGGCGTAAAGCTTACAGCAAACCAGAGCGTGACTTGGAGAACATCAGCTCCGAAGATATTGACCGTTGATAAAAATGGTAATGTCAAGGCAGTCGGAAACGGTACGGCATGGATCACCGCTAAGCCAAAGACCGGCAAAGAAAAATCCTGCAAGATCACCGTTAAAAACGCTCCCTCAAAGGTAACTATCTCCCAGAGTACGCTGACACTGGGCGTGGGGGAGAGCTATTCCCTCAGTGCAAAGATCCCGGACGGCACAGCCTGCGCAACAAGGACATTCCGCACAAGCAATCCCTCTGTCGTAAAGATGACAAAAACAAACTGGACAGGCTCCTTCACAGCTTTGAAGACCGGTACGGTATGGGTAACAGTACGCACCTACAACGGAAAGGAATCAAGCTGTAAGATCACCGTCAAAAACGCTCCTAAATCGGTGGATCTCAGCAAAAAGCTCCTTAGTCTGAAGATCGGAGATACAGCAAACCTCAGCGCTATCCTCCCGGCGGATGCAGGCTGCGCTTCAAGAACCTTCCGCACAAGCAATCCCTCCATCGTGAAAATGACAAAGACCAACTGGAGCGGAAGCTTCAAGGCAATGAAGGAAGGTATCGCATGGGTAACAGTACGCACCTATAACGGAAAGGAAGCAAGCTGTAAGGTAGTAGTAAGCAAGGTGCCGGTAACATCAATAAAGCTCAATAAAACAACAGCAGATATGAAGGTCGGACAGACCCTTACGCTTACAGTAACGGTTTCACCTGCCAATGCGACTAATAAGGCTATAAAATGGTCAAGCACAAATCCCGGCGTAGCTACTGTAACAGCAGGCAAGGTCAAGGCAGTGGGCGCAGGTCAGGCAAAGATCGCAGCAAGCACCGAAAACGGCAAGGTGGTTTATTGTATCGTAAATGTCAAGGCAGTCACAGGCTTTACAAAGCTCCAGGATAAGATAGCAGCAAAGCCGGATGAAAAGGACTCTAACGGCAACTATATCATCACAGGCGGCGATCTCGATTATGAAGAGTTTGCAAATTACATGATGGGCATGATAGGCTCCGAAACACCCTCCAGCACTACCTTCAGAGGCGGAAAGCTCATTTTTATAAGCTATAATAAAGAAAAAGACAGTATTGCTTTCGTGTATGCTGATTTCACCTCAACGCTTGAAAACTCCCATATGATAGCAATAGAACCAAAATTCAACCAGAACTATAATATCGAGCCCCAGTATGTATGGATAGGCACAGGCAGCGAGGCTGTACCCTCAATAGGAATGAAATCCAAGGTAAATGCAAAGCAGTATACATGGACAACGACACTTCCGTTCACACTGACAGGAATGGACGGCTACAATGTAAGCAAGACTATGGAGAAGAAGGCTGAGAAGTATGCAAATGAGCAGCTGACGACAGCTATGAAGGCATGGGATCAGCTGATTTATTCAAGGTTCGGAATGCACATGAAGGACATCGGATTTGACAAGCTCTAAGAAAAAATCCGCAGTTTTCCTTTAATGCGCGGAGACATACTTCATTATTATTTCTACGTTAATGAACCAAAAAGGGAGAACCATAAGAGTAACGGTATTAGCCTATCTTTTATGGTTCTCCTTTTTTGCCCAGGGCAGCGTTCATCAGAAGCCAGGGTATAAAGGGTAACTCATTGATCTGTTGTTCCGCTTTCATGCTCTTAGTCATACTTCTTTGGCATTTCTGCTTTGGTGAGTCAAAAGGTGGAAACCACAAGGGGTGTCCCCCTTGAGTTTTCCACCTTGTGCAATCCCCTTTCCTTAACCCCCGTGGCAAGCCAGAGTTTAATGACTAAGATATGGTATTGTCCGGAGCTTAACAAAAAACTATCTGATACAGTAAATCATATAACGGAGAAGGTGAAATCCCGAATCAACTCACCACAACGATCCTCCGCGCGTTGGACAGAAAGCAGAAATTCGCAAAAACCCACCCACGTGGAGCGAACCCGGGGGAAGATAAGGAAAAGGGATTTCAAAAGGGGAGAACCTTTAGAGGGGGGCGCAGCCACCCTCTTG
>ONNU01000028.1 GCA_900319255.1 uncultured Eubacteriales bacterium | reverse complement strand
TTTCCCCCTTTTGCAATCCCCTTTCCTTAACCCCCTTGGCAAGCCGGACTTTAATGACTAAGAGTTGGTATTGTCAGAAGCTTCACAAATTTTTCTGATACAGATAGCAAAAGTCCGGATTGCCTCACCACACCAATCCTCCGCGCGTTGGACAGAAAGCAGAAACTCTATAATACTTACCCACGTGGAGCGAACTCGGGGGGGAGATAAGGAAAAGGGATTTCAAAAGGGGAGAACCTTAAGAGGGGGGCGTCAGCCACCCTCTTGTGGTTCTCCCCTTTTGTCCGCAGCGGCTTTGCCGCTGCCTTGGAAGAAGTCAGCAGTTAATAGAAGCCACGGTATAAAGAATAACTCTCAAATCCGCAGTTCTGCTTTATTGCCCTGAGCCATACTTCATTAGTGTTTCTACTTTGGTGAATCAAAAGGCGGAAACCACAAGGGGTGTCCCCCTTGAGTTTCATGGATTCAGGTATTAGCGAGCTGTAGTTGGGGGGTGGGAAATAAAATATTCCGGGGCTGCTCATGGGCTAAGTCCCGGAAATTTTTCATAGATTGCGCGGCTCCTGATTATTCAGACGTGATGATTTTGGTCACATTACAAAGAAATCACGAGATATTACGAGGGATTCCGCTTTCCCTCGTAATTGCTGAAACCCTGATGAACACTGGGTTTATCGCTGCTCAATTACGAACATTACGAGAAAATTCCTAAAAAAGAAGGATTTATAAATAGAAAGATATATAAAACCCTCGTAATCCTCGTAATTCTCGTAATTTGGAACAGGGAT
Organism: uncultured Eubacteriales bacterium; assembly: GCA_900319255.1. Lineage (GTDB taxonomy): Bacteria > Bacillota > Clostridia > Oscillospirales > Acutalibacteraceae > UBA1213. The sequence continues at coordinate 5,912 of ONNU01000028.1, read as the reverse complement.
TGAAAATTGAATAACGATGGTACTGACACAATCCCGGAAAAATCAGGCACCGAAATAATTATTCATTTTTCAGTCTTATGCCCGTCAGGGATCTCACGATCCTCGATAAGCGCGGCGGGACCTATCTCACAGAATGAGCCTATGGTGGTCTTTCCCCTGATGACCGTTGCGGGAAGTATTGTCGTATTTGCAGCTATCTCAACATCCCTGCCGATCATAACGCCGTCTGTGCAGGGGATATTCACGCCGTTTTTCTGATGCTCTCGGATGATCCTCATTCTGGCGATCTCATTAAGCTGAGCAAGCTGGATGCAGTCGTTTGCGCCGAGCACGGAATCGGAATTTTCAGCCTTATGAGCCATTACTGCTTTTCCGCTGTTCTTGATGATCTCTATTGTATCGGTAAGATAATACTCCCCTGTCTTTTCGCTTTTTTTCAGCTTGTCAAGAGCGCCGAGAAGCTCATCTGTGCTGAACCAGTATGCGCCGGAATTGACCTCTCGGATCCGTCTGGTCTCATCGTCAGCTTCCTTTTCCTCCACTATCGCTTTAAGCGCGCTCATGCCTTCTCCGCTTTCACGCACTATCCTGCCATAGCCGGTGGGATCCTCCACCTCAGCGGAAATAACGGTGCAGCCTCTGTTTTCAGCAGCTTCTCCGCCCCGGTTCTGTGTATTATATGCGCCTTTTATTGTATCAACGCCGATAAACGGGGCATCGCCGTTGAGTATCAGAACATCGCTGCTTCTGTGCTTTTCAAGGAAAGGTCTTGCCATCATGACAGCGTGACCTGTACCCAGTCTTTCGGGCTGGAAAACCGTTTCCACCTCAAAGGGCAGGCTTTTCAGATATTCCTCGACAAATTCTCTTTTGCTGCCTGTGACAACGCAGATATCCTCTATTCCTGCCTCGCGCACAGCGTCAATCACCCATTTTATCATAGGCTGGAACATGACCTCGCTGAGCACCTTCGGGCGGTTTGACTTCATTCTTTTTCCCTCGCCGCCGGCAAGTATTACTGCGCTGATATTTTCCATGAATATTACCTCCTTTACTTTCTGATAAGCCGTTTTATAGTAAATGAAATGAACGCTGCTGCCGCTGTCAGGGGTATTCCGCAAAGCGTGCGCCAGACTATATCCATCGGCTCACCGCTGCCTGTTATCATATACATTATCGCAGGCAGCAAAAACTGACACTGACCAAGGCTTGCGCCGTAAAAAGGGGCATTTCCCCGTCTTTTGGTCATTATGCCCGTTATGATACCCCCCGCAGCGTATATGCAGGCGGTCAGTATCACCGGGTTAACAGGTATGATCTGTTTGCCGAACACCGGTTCGACTGTAACTGCGCTTATTCCCAGCAGGTCGGCGGCAACGCTTATTGCCACCCCAGCCGCAAAAAGCAGCAGACATAACTTCTGATTAAGTATCGGTCTCGGAAATCTCACGCTCCTGACCTCCATTATTTTTTCTTGAAGCCATCCTTGAGGGATACGCTGCGGTTGAATATCATTGCATCTGCGGAACTGTCCTTATCAATGCAGAAATAGCCATGACGCATGAACTGATAATTCATGGGACATTCAGCGCCCTCGACTGATCTCTCGATCTTGCAGCCCTTCAGTATTTTCAGGCTGTCCGGGCTTATATAGTCGATGAAATTCTTATCGCCTGTATCCGGCTCCGGGTCAGTGAACAGGTTATCATACAGTCTGACCTCAGCATCAAGGCTGTTATTCACATCTACCCAATGCACAGTACCCCTGACCTTTCTTCCGTCAGGTGTATCTCCGCCTCTTGTTTCCGGATCGTACTCCGCATACACCTCAACCACCTTGCCGTTTTCATCCTTTTTGCAGCCGGTGCATTTTACGATATATGCAGATTTAAGGCGAACCTCATTGCCGGGATAGAAGCGGTTATAGCCCTTTACCTTTTCCTCCAGGAAATCGGTGGATTCTATCCAGACCTCTCTGCCGAAGGTGATAGTCCTTGTGCCGTCCTCTTCCTTATTGGGGTTATTCTCCACCTCAAAGGTCTCTGTTTTTCCCTCGGGGTAATTGGTGATAACAAGCTTTATGGGGTCAAGCACACACATTACTCTTTTTGCGTTTGCATTGAGATCATCTCTCAGGCAATGCTCAAGGAAGCTGTATTCAACAACGCTGTTTGTCTTTGAAACGCCTATTCCCTCGCAGAAATTGCGTATTGAAGCGGGAGTATAGCCTCTTCTTCTCAGACCGCAGAGTGTGGGCATTCTGGGATCATCCCAGCCGTTTACATAGCCGTCCTCCACAAGCTGACGAAGCTTTCTCTTGCTCATTACAGTATTATTGATGCCCAGTCTTGCAAATTCGATCTGTCTGGGCTTAGCGGGAGCTGTGATATTCTCGATCACCCAGTCATAAAGCGGTCTGTGGGCTTCAAATTCAAGGGTACAGAGGGAATGTGTGATACCCTCGATAGCGTCCTCAATGGGATGCGCAAAATCGTACATGGGATAGATACACCATTTATCGCCTGTTCTGTGATGATGTATTTTATTGATACGGTAAATGACCGGATCACGAAGGCTGAAATTACCGCTGGCAAGATCTATCTTTGCGCGCAGGGTCATTCTGCCCTCCTCAAATTCGCCGTTTTTCATGCGCTCGAAAAGCTCCAGGCTTTCCTCCGCCGGTCTGTCACGATAGGGGCTTTTTGCGGGAGTCGAAAGATCTCCCCTGTTTTCCCTCATCTGCTCCGGAGTAAGCTCACAGACATACGCAAGCCCTTTTTTGATAAGCTCGACTGCATATTCATACATCTGCTCAAAATACTCGGATGCAAAATAAAAGCGATCCTCCCAGTCAAAGCCCAGCCATTTTATATCCTCCTTGATGGCGTCGATATATTCAACGTCCTCCTTTGTGGGATTGGTATCGTCCATTCTCAGATTACAGATACCGCCGAATCTCTCTGCCATGCCGAAATCAATGCACATAGCCTTTGCATGACCGATATGCAGATATCCGTTAGGCTCGGGAGGAAAACGTGTATGAACCTTTTTGCCCTCATATGCTCCCCCCGGAGCAGTATCCTCGATAATAAAGCTTTCTATAAAATTATTAGTGGCTCTGATTTCCTCTGCCATTTTCTTTCCTCCTGCTACTATATAAATTATCGTAATGCGCTGCGCTTTTCATCTCTACAGCGCAGCCAGAGTTCCTGCCAGCTTCTGTATAATGCCTCATCCTGTCTCCGCTGAAACAGCAACGTCATCAGCTTCAGAGTTTTACCGTTGTAATACTCCCTTTGTCACAGTACGCATTGCCGTGACGGAGAGGTTTTTTATTTTATCCTCTCGAACTTCATCTTTCCGCTGTCCTCAGTAACCATGTAGCGGCCGTTACGGAAATCGTTCCATATTACAAGTCCGAATATAAGCAATATCAATCCGCCTACGGGCGTGAGAAAGCTCAGGGGTCCCGTAGTGATGACCGCCTCTGCGGTAAGCGTGGATTTCTTCGGATTCTGCGGATCAACATAGACCGTCACCGGCACATTTGAGATCACAAAATTCTTTGTCAGCCCAAGCTCAGCCGCCTGATCCTCATTCATTACATCGCTGCCCTTATAGGTGCGGTCGTTATATCTATATTCATAGCTGACAGAATATCTTTTGTGAAAGTTTCTTGTTGTATGTGTAATAAAGGTCGTATTTCCGTCAGCCTTATCTGCCGAGTCAATAAAGCTCTGGCTGTTAATGTGATTTATCATACCGAAAACAAACGCAATAATACAAATAGCAAGAATTATCGCGCCTATCATGATCTGCGGCATGAAACGGCTTTTTCCATCCTTGACAGTGGCAACTCTTTTCCGGGAATACGGTCTTTCCTCCTGCTGAGGATGATACAGCCTTTCGTCTGGCTTAGGCTGCTGACCGTAGGGGTTATCATACTGACCGCCCTGGGGCTGCTGATCGTAGGAGGTATAGAAGGGATTGCTGTCGGTATTCTGATATCTTTCGCCGGTCGCGCCGTCCTGGCGGCTCCCGCCTACCATATCATACTGAGAGCTTCCTCCGTTGGAATATCCGCTGCCAAGACTGCGCTGATACATGATATTATCAGCCATTCTCTGATACTGCATTTTCTGCTCTTCGGTAGGCTCTGCATAGACATCGACACCGGTGGGATCTACCCTGCCTCTTTCAATATCCCACTGCTGTTTCATTCTTTTGAACTTATTTCTGCCCGTATAAACATCATAGCTCACCTCTTTTGAGCCGGAGGGATGATCTCTTTTATAGGCATCTATCAGCGCCTGGCTCTGAGCTTCATAGCTTTGCTGATCCATTTTCGGAGTATTCTGTGAAGCATTACCGTATCCGTTATTATCATAACCGTTGTAAAAGCCGTTATCATTATTATTCTTATCCAAAACAACCTACCTCCTGTGATACCCGGCTGCAGCCATTACTCCACTGTCAGCTTATCAAGTCCCTTATGAAGTCTTGCCATAGACTCCTCTCTGCCAAGTATATCAAGTATCTCAACTGCACCGCCGGGAGTGACCGTCATGCCGGATGCAGCGATACGGACAGGCCACATAGCTGTGCCGTTCTTTACCTCAAGCTTCTGCGCAAGACCGATAAGGCAGTCGTGGATGCTGTCGTGATCCCAGCTTTCCAGAGCCTCAAGGGCTTCAATGCCGGCTTTGAGAAGTCCGGGGGCATTTTCAAGATTTGTCTTGCTCTTTTTATTTACGAAAAGCTCCCTATCATAATCCGGCTGCTCTGCAAAGAAAGCGATCTTTTCAGGTATCTGGGTAAGTCTTGTGGTTCTCTGCTGAAGGATCGACGCAAGCTTTACATAGTCAAGCTCCTTATTGCCCAGCGCCTGCCTGAAATAGGGCATTGCAGCCTGAGCAAACTCCTCTGTGGTCATAGCCTTTATATATTCGCCGTTGAACCACTCCAGCTTGTCATAGTCGAATACTGCGGGAGATTTGCTGATACCGTCGATAGCGAAGTTTTCAGCAAGCTCACTGAGGGTAAACATTTCCCTGTTATCCTTGGGCGCCCATCCCAGAAGTGCTATATAATTGATGATAGCCTCCGGCAGGAAGCCTGCCTTTACAAGATCCTCAAAGCTTGTTGCGCCGTGACGCTTTGAAAGCTTTGAAATTGATCCGTCATCATTTTTGCCCATGATAAGCGGAAGATGGATATAAGTAGGGATCTCCCATCCGAAAGCCTCATAAAGAAGGTTATACTTTGGTGTTGAAGAAAGGTACTCGCTGCCTCTTACGACATGGGTTATATTCATGGTATGGTCATCTATAACATTAGCAAAATTATAGGTGGGGAAGCCGTCTGCCTTTATGAGTATCTGATCCTGCAGCTCAGCATTTTCAACTGAGATAGTACCATAAACGGCATCCTCAAAGGTAGTTGTACCCTCAAGGGGCATTTTCTGACGGATAACAAAGGGCGTACCCTTATCGAGAAGCTCCTGGATCTCCTCCTGAGGAAGATCGCGGCAGTGTCTGTCATAGCCTGCGCCGGGGTCGTCACTGTTAGCGCGCAGACCGTCAAGTCTTTCCTTTGTACAGAAGCAGCGGTATGCATTGCCGCTTTCAAGAAGCTGCTGAGCGTAGGGCATATACATATCCTTTCTTTCGCTCTGCACATAGGGACCGTATTCTCCGCCGATATCAGGACCCTCGTCATGCTTCAGACCTGCTTTTTCAAGGGTGTTATAGATAATATCGACAGCGCCCTCGACCTTTCTTTCCTGATCGGTATCCTCGATCCTCAGCACAAAATCACCGCCCAGTGATTTTGCGATAAGGTACTCATAGAGTGCCGTTCTGAGATTGCCGACATGCATAAAGCCTGTCGGACTTGGCGCAAACCTTGTTCTT
>ONNU01000130.1 GCA_900319255.1 uncultured Eubacteriales bacterium | reverse complement strand
GGAGTCGAACCTGCGGCCTCTTGAACCCCATTCAAGCGCGCTACCAATCTGCGCTACACCCGGAAATTACTTTAATAGTATAACACATTGTCAGCTGTTTTGCAAGAAAAAGTTTCAACTAAAATATACAAATATTCGGATGCGTTTTTGTGAAAGATTCACAGGCACGCGTTCCTGTCATTTTATTTCTTTTTCCCGGAATGAAGCGTTACCTTCACAAGCTCCGGGGAATTGTTCAGCCGGAACGGGATTGCGCTCTGTCCCAGTCCACGGCTTATTACCATGCGGGTGTTTTCTGATTCCTTCACACCCTGGGCGTATTTCGGAAATAGCCCTTCGTCAGGGGTGAACAACGGGATATTGAAGGGCAGCCGGAACTGTCCGCCGTGAGCGTGGCCGCTGAATACCAGATCTGCTCCCGCTTCTTCGTAACGGCTGAACAAATGCGGCTTATGGGCAAGCAGAATATTATAGCTGTCCGGATCCGTCAGCTCGCTTACCCTCTCCCCCATCATCTCCTCCTTTGCCTTACGATCCTGACAGCCCTTGAAAAACGATGGATCGTCAACTCCGATGATCCTCACACGGCTGCCGTTTCTTTTGATATTCGCAAAGCTGCAGCGCAGGCATTTTATCCCGCAGCTGCGGAAACGCTTCTCTATCTTTTTCAGATCCGACAGCACACGGCTCTCGTGATTGCCCGTACAATAATATATGGGCGCGATCCCTGCGATATTTCTCACAAAGGCATCGGTTATATTGAATTTCGGTCTGCGGGCGTCGAGAAGGTCGCCTGTGATAAAAATATAGTCGGGCTTCTGCTCCGAAATAAGCGATATCAGACGCTCGTTGTTTTTGCCTAAAAGGCTGTTGTGAAAATCTGAAATATGCACGATCCTCGCCCCGTCAAAGCCCTCCGGCAGACATTCATCATATACATCATATTCTGTCAGATCTATTTTTTTATTTTCTCTCCGTATCAGCACAGCCGCAAGAACCATCAGTACCGCTGTGACTGCGCATATTATAATTATTATTTCCAAATCTCTGCTCCGTTTATTTTTCTATTATTTCTTAACGCTCCGTCACGCTGCCGGTTTATTCTGAATTGTTATTTTTCCCATAAAAGACACAAAACGCAGTCATCACTGACTGCGCTTGTGCAAAAGGAAGGGATAATGAAAAAACAACAAAGGATTAATCAGAATTAATATTTAGTATGTACATATGATATCACACTTTTTTACATTTTTCAATAGTTTTTTTACATTTTTTTATATTTTTTTAGTCGATTCTAAAAAATCACTTTCCTGTGTCTGCTTTCAGCCTGACCTCCACCGTAAATTCATAGCCTTTTGATGATTTATCCCTGGACGGACGGTAGACCTTCATCTTTACGATATCGTCCGGCTTGTATTTTTTCAGCTCGTCAATAAGATCGGCTGCTGATTCCACCCTTACGCCGTTTATCTCGGTGATGATATCATTTGCTTTCAGACTGGTCTTTGCTGAGGGACCGTCGCTTTCCACCTTTGTCACCAGCATTCCCTGGGGAACATTATTGACCTTAGACATATACAATGTACAGGTCTTGCCCTCAATTCCAAGAGTACCTCTGTCATTGACATAACCATAGCGGATTATCTTATTCACTATCTCCAGCACCGTATTGCTGGGTATCGCAAAGCCCATACCCTCATAATCAGTAGCGACAAGCTTTGCCCTATTCATGCCGATAACCTGACCGAATTCATTGAGCAGCGCACCGCCGGAGTTTCCGGGATTGATGGCTGCGTCCGTCTGGATATACTTTATATATCCGCTGCCGGAAAGCACTCTGTCCACCGCAGATATCGCGCCCTTTGTCAGCGAGAAGGAAAACTCCGAGCCTCCCGGATTTCCCAGAGCAAAGGACTGCTGACCTATAGTGATCTTATCCGAATCAGTAAATTCAGCCGGCGTAAGGCCCTCCGCGTCTATCTTTATAACAGCAAGATCTGTCTTTTTATCAATACCGATGATGGTTCCCAGATACTGCTTTTCATCATGCATACTCACAAGTACGCCTGTCTTTTTGGAGTCATTGACAACATGGCTGTTGGTTGCGATATAGCCGTCCTCTGTCAGCACGATGCCCGAGCCTTCGCCGTCAGCCGAGGTTATATAATCCCCGCTCTGGTCATAGGAGGTTATGCACACGACAGAATTTACCGACTTTTTATATACATCCGTTGAAACCCTGGTCTCATCCGAAAAGTCATCCGGCGAATCCGCAGCGGATACCTGCGGCGCATCCGGATCAGCCTTTGTCGAGGGCGCTTTCTTTATATCGGAGCTTTCTCCGAAGCTTGCTTCAACTCTGCTGCTGTCCGGCGGGAGATTATCCTTTTCCGATGTTTCCCTGCTCCCTCTGCTGAGAGCATATATAATAATGCCGGTTATCAGTATCACCGCAGCTGAAATTATACAGATAAGCGCTATCTTTCCTCCGCTGCCCCTGGGCTTCTGCACAGCAGGACCCATATTATACATGGGATAATAGCCCGGTATAGGCGGTCTGTTATATCCGCCTCCGGGGATGGGCGGCTGTCCCGGTACCGGGGGCTGCTGAGGCGGCGGTACAGGGGGCTGTCCCGGGTGCTGATATCCTGGCGCCGGAGGTTGTCCGTATACCGGGGGCTGAGCCGGCGCTGGGGGCTGTCCGTATACCGGGGGCTGAGTCGGAGCGGACGGTGCAGACGGCTGTACAGCCTGCGGTGAAGCTGCGGGTGCGGGTGCATCGGGCTGTCCGTATGCCGGGTCATAAGCCTGCTCCTGTGAAGGAATCCGGCTCTCATTTGTATAGCCTTCGTTATTTATTTCGTTATTGTTTTCCGTATTTTCCGGATCAAATTCAGGCAAATCATTCACCTCCATAATATTTTTCATTACTGTATCGCTGAGATAACAGCGCTGTTTTTATCATGGGTTCTTATCATGCTTTTTCGGGATATAGAAGCGGAACTCCGTATACTCGCCGTAAACACTGTCAGCGGTGATCTCGCCGCCGTGCAGTCTTATGATGCTTCGTACAAGATACAGTCCCAGTCCCAGTCCCTTCTTGTCCTTGCTTCGGGATTTATCCGTTTTATAGAACTTGTCAAATACAAGGGGTATCTCTGTTTTCTTGATACCTGTACCGCTGTTTTTTATCAAAAAATCGGTACGGGAATTATTTTCGGTTATGTCAAATTCGATATAACCGCCGTCATCCGTGAATTTGATAGCGTTTTCGATAAGGTTATAAACTATCTGATGGATAAGATCCTTATCGCCGCTGATCTTTTTCGGGGTAAGCTGATCCAGTCCCCTTATCTCGATATTCTTCTTGTCGATCTCCTGCTCAAAGCTTATCAGGATCGTTACAAGAGTGTTCACAAGATCAAAGGTCTTATAATTCAGCCTCAGCTCTCCGTTGTCAAGTCTTGACAGATCAAGCATGGATTTTACAAGACGGGACAGTCTTTTTATCTCCTCGCTTACGATCTGCAGATAATAGCTGTTCTTTTCCGGCGGGATAGTTCCGTCAAGAATACCATCGATAAATCCAGCAATGGTGGTCATGGGGGTTTTCAGCTCATGGGATACATTTGCGATAAAGCTTCGCCTTGTGACCTCCGCCGAGGACAGGGATTCAGCCATATTATTAAAGGATACCGCCAGCGCTCCGATCTCGTCATTGCTCGTTTCGCTTACACGGACGCTGAAATCACCCTTTGCAAACTGTCTTGCAGCCTGAGCCATCTGTTTAAGGGGCTTCACAAGATTATATGAGAAAATGCCTATCGCAAGCACCGATACTCCCAGGGCAGCAATCGCCGAAAGAATAAATATCTTCAGTACCATATCCGTAAATATCGAAACATCGCTGGTATCGGTGGAAACGATGACCACGCCGAATATCTCATTATTGGAAAAATACTTGATCGGGTAGGCTGCAACATATTTTTCTGTCTGGTATATGCCGTCAAGGGTAGTCCTTGCGAAATACCTGCCATCTGTGATCGCTGTATTTATTACATCCTGGGGGATAATGGCATTCTTTGGAATACTGTCCCTGGGTGCTGCGGCGGAATCATCCTCCGGCAGCGGCTCCGGTGCTTCGGGAGGCTTGTCGTTATTCTGGCTGTTCTGGTTATTTTTGCTGTCATTATTGCCGTTTTTATTATTATCTTTGTTTTTCTGATCTCCTGATCCGCTGTTTTGTTTTGAGTCGCCGTTGTCAGATTCCTCCTGGGATTCATCCTCAAAGCGCTGACCGAAGGTAGGGACTCTGTTTACGCTGTCCTTTGCGTTTACCGAAATCGCAACAACGCCGTTTGTCTGGGTGATGGCAACATCACCGTTTACCTCGCCGGCGCAATAATTAAGGAAGGCTTCTATTTCCGCAAGGTCATTCAGCGTATAGGTTGCCCGGTAGTTTTCATCCAGCGGCTCGTTTACTGATAGCTTTGTTCTTGTATAGTTGGCGATATTTCTGGCACGGACATCAAGGACATTGAGCTTTTCAGCCGACCAGTAATTGGTGATCGCAACCGTAAGGATAGTTCCCAGAACGAAAAAGCTGAGGAAAACGATAAGCACGCTGACATTCATATATTTGCGGGACAGGGATTTTTTTGCGTAAAATTTATTCCTTAACTTCAAATTTATAACCTACTCCCCATACGGTTTTGAGAGCCCACTGATCCGAAACGCCCTCAAGCTTTTCCCTGAGACGCTTTACATGAACATCGACTGTTCTCGAATCGCCGTAGTAATCAAAACCCCACACTTCATCCAGAAGCTGATCTCTTGTAAATACCCTGTTAGGGTTGCTTGCCAGATGATAGATAAGCTCCATTTCCTTGGGAGGTGTATCTATTCTTTCGTTATTTACTCTTAATTCATAGTTGGTAAGGTTGATGACCAGCTTATCGAAGCTGACCTCCTTTTTGGTATTCTGAGCCTCAACGACAGGAGTCTGATCGTTCACTCTTCTCAGCACCGCCTTTATTCTGGCGACGATCTCCTTTGTTTCAAAGGGCTTTACAACATAGTCATCAGCCCCAAGCTCAAGACCCAGCACCTTATCAAAGACCTCGCCCTTTGCCGTAAGCATGATGATAGGACACTGAGAGGTCTTTCTTATTTCCCTGCACACCATCCAGCCGTCAAAAACGGGCAGCATGATATCCAGCAGCACAAGATCAGGCTTTTCGGTCTTGAATTTCGTAATAGCCTGACCACCGTCATTAGCGATAACAACGCTGAAGCCTTCCTTTTCGATATAAAGCCTCAGCAGCTCGCAGATATTAATATCGTCATCAACGATAAGGATCTTACCCATTGCCATTTTAAAGCACACCTTTCATACAGGAACATTTCATCACAACTCTTGTCCTGAAATGTCCTTTACTCCTTATACATTATACCACCCCCTCTCCCTTCTTGTCAACGCCGCCGGCGCCGGCGTGCCGCCGGTGTCATGATCGCGTTGTAAGTTATTACCATGCAAGGCTTTTTCCTCGCGATTGTAAGATAATTTATTGG
>ONNU01000354.1 GCA_900319255.1 uncultured Eubacteriales bacterium | reverse complement strand
GATGAAACGGTGGAAATAGCCAAAGAGGTAGTTGACTGCGGATTATGGTATCTTGCCGAATATGAAAACGGCAGCTTTACGCTGAACTACAAGCCGAAGGAGTTTTCGGACATTTCGGAATATCTGAAAAAGCAGAGCCGTTTCAGGCATCTGACAGATGAGGATATAGAGATAATAAAGCAGTCCCGTGATGCAAAATGGGAATATATAAAAAAGAATTTTAAGTAAAAAGGAGTAATTACAATGAGCAGAGATATCAACAATAAATACTGGGACGAAGAGCTTGAAACTCTTCCCCGTGAAGAGCTTGAAAAAAGACAGCTTGAGGATCTGAAGGAGATCGTAAAGTTTGCATATGACAATGCACCGTATTATAAGCGTTCCTTTGATGAGGCAGGCGTAAAGCCGGAGGATATCAAGACTTTGAAGGATATCCAGAAGTTCCCCTTCATCAATAAAAAGACCCAGCGTGATACACAGGGCGTAGGCTCATTTCTCGGGGAGCTTGCAGCAGTACCGGAGGAGGATGTTGTATTCATCTCCACATCATCAGGTTCCACAGGCGTTCCTACCATGAGCCCCTTTACCAAAAAGGATTTCGATGAATTCCAGGATACAGAGAGCCGCTGGTTCTGGCAGGTGGGTATCCGTCCCAGCGACAGATATGTTCATGCGCTGAACTTTTCATTGTATGTCGGGGGACCTGATGTAATCGGCGCACAGAATCTTGGCGCGCTGTGCATCTGGGGAGGTACTCTCCCCAGCGAAAGACTTCTCTTCGTGCTGAAAACCTATCAGCCCACAGTCATCTGGACATCACCCTCCTATGCATGGCAGCTTGGCGAAAAGGCGCTCAAAAGCGGCATTGATCCGAAGAAGGATCTCAATATCAAGAAGATCATCGTAGCAGGCGAGCTTGGCGGCTCCATTGCTGCAACAAGAAAGGCTATCGAGGATATCTGGGGCGCAGAGGTCTATGATTTCTACGGACTGTCTGATATATTCGGCGCCTGCGCTGCAATGTGCGAAGCCAAGGACGGACTTCACATTGCTGAAAACCACATTCTTGTTGAGACCGTTGACATCCACACCGGAGAGGTGCTTGAGCCGGGTCAGGTAGGCGAGCTGGTATTCACCACTCTCAGAAAGCACGCCCGTCCTCTTATCCGTTTCCGCACAGGCGATATCGGCTGGATCGACAATAAGAAATGCTCCTGCGGAAGAACTCACGGCAGGATCCACATTCAGGGCAGAAAGGACGACATGTTCATTGTTTCAGCCGTTAATGTATTCCCCAGTGATATCGAAGCTGTTGTCCGTGAGCAGAGCGGCATAACAGGCGAGTATCTCATCCGTATTTTTGAAAAGGACTTTACAAACAAGTATGCAGTCGAGATCGAAAAAAATGCTGATAATCCGAAGTCTGATGATGAGGTAGCAGCAGAGGTAACAGCAGCCCTCAAGGCTCGTATCGGTGTCAAGCCCGCAAAGGTAATCGTGCATCCTGACGGAGGACTTGATACCCGTTCGGAGCATAAGTCAAGAAGAGTTATTGACGAGCGCAAGCTTGACTATAATATCTGATGGGATTATAATTTAATAGATCTGTGAAGCCGGCGGCATCAATTATTCCGCAAAACGGAGTAAAGCCGCAGCTTGCAGATTATGAAAAAATAAAAATGGAGGCAGATATATGCCGTCACTATCAAAAAGAACAGAAGGCTTTACCGATTCTGTCATCAGACGTATGACAAGGATCTCAAATCAATACGGCGCGGTCAATCTTTCTCAGGGCTTTCCTGATTTTGAGCCGCCCCGTCCGATACTTGACCGCCTTGCAGAGGTGGCAGGGGAGGACTTTCATCAGTATTCCATAACATGGGGCGCGCAGAATTTCCGTGAAGCCCTCGCTGCAAAGCAGTCCCGGCTCATGGGCAGGAGCATCGACCCCAACAGTGAGATCGTCGTGACCTGCGGAAGCACAGAGGCGATGATGGCAGCAATGATGACCGTCACAAATCCCGGGGATAAGGTCATAGTGTTTTCCCCCTTTTATGAAAATTACGGAGCCGACACCATACTTTCGGGAGCGGAGCCCATCTATGTTCCGCTTTACCCGCCGGAGTTCGGGTTCAATGCAGACGAGCTTGAAGCAGCATTCAGACAGAAGCCCAAGGCTCTGATACTGTGTAACCCCTCGAATCCCTGCGGTAAGGTATTCACCTATGACGAGCTGAAAATTATCGCAGAGCTTGCGGAAAAGTACGATACCTTTGTTATCACCGATGAGGTCTATGAGCATATCATTTATAAGCCGTTCAGACACACATACTTTGCATCACTGCCGGGAATGTGGGAGCGGACGATCTCATGCTCATCCCTTTCAAAGACCTATTCCATCACCGGATGGCGTCTCGGATATATCATAGCACCCCCGCAGATCATAGACACTGCAAAGAAGGTTCATGACTTCCTGACAGTAGGCGCAGCCGCACCATTACAGGAGGCTGCCGTCACAGGACTGCGCTTCGGAGATGACTATTACCGTGATCTGCAGGCAAAATATACCGAAAAGCGGAACCTGTTCCTTAAAGGACTTGACGATATAGGCATAGCGCATACAGTACCTCAGGGCGCATATTATATCCTGCTTGACATATCAGAATTCGGCTATGAAAGCGATCTTGAATTCTGCGAGGTACTTGCAAGGGACGTAGGCGTTGGCGCAGTCCCTGGCTCAAGCTTTTTCCGTGAGGACGTGAATAATCTTATCAGGCTTCATTTCGCAAAGAAGAATGACACCTTGTATGAAGCCCTGAACCGTCTTGAACACATCAGGAAAAAGCTCCGAAAAAGATAATTCCTTTAAACTTATCTCATATATTCAGCAGACAGCGGGCGTACTCGGTACGTTCGCTGTCTGCGCTTGTCTGCATAAAAATATTTGTAAATATTCTGTGAACTGTTGACCTTCTGAGGTAAACTTTTTCGCAGAATCAGCTGAGTTATGGGGGAGATTATTTGAATTAGGAATTAGGAATGAGGAATTAGGAATTTATTTGAATTTGGAATTTGGAAAGTGGAATTGTTTTGAATTGGGAATTAAATTGAATTTGGAATTTGGAAAGTGGAATTGAATCAGGAATTTATACTAACCACTAATCACTATTCTCTTTTCTGGTTTATTGATGCGTAGTGCAGCATTTCGGTGTGTGATTTTGTCACATTACAAGGAATTACGATAAATTACGAGGGAAAATGCTTTTCCTCGTAATTGCTGAAACCCTGATGAACACTGGGCTTGTCGCCATTCAATTACGAACATTACGAGGAATTCCGGAAAGTAATAGAAATTATAAAAGGAAAGATATATAAAACCCTCGTAATCCTCGT
>ONNU01000070.1 GCA_900319255.1 uncultured Eubacteriales bacterium | reverse complement strand
GAGAACCTTAAGAGGGGGGCGCAGCCCACCTCTTGTGGTTCTCCTCTTTTGTCCGCAGCGGCATTTGCCGCTGCCCTGGAAGAAGTCGGCAATCAATAGAAGCCAGGCTATAAAGAATAACTGTCAGATCCGAAATCATTTTATTTTCCTCATTAATTTTCACACATTCAGAGAAAATATTAATTTTTTATACCGACAAAAAAGCCGGCAGTTTGTTCCGCCGGCTTTTAATTATTTAATTATTTAATTACCTGATGACTGGGATTTTACATAATCCTTGATGATATTGACTGTTCTTTCAGCTGTATACTTTGAAAGACAAGCGTCATTTGTATCATACTTGAGCTTCTTCTTTTCATCCTCGATATATTTCTTGAACTCCTCATCCTTCATCTCGTGAACAATGTTGATCCTTGAAATTGCATCTGTTTTTGTGGAATCATCGGAAATATTCTTTGCCTTATCGCTGATAGAGCCCTTGTAAAGCATATAATATTTGTCGTCAATGCTCTTTACAGTTGCCTTCTTATCCCCCAGAGCCTTGATCTCCTTCTGTACATCCTCGCTCATATTGGAATCAGCAAGCTTTTCTGTACCCTTGGAGCTTGGTACTGTTTCGTCTTCTTTAAGCTCGAAATCCTTCTTGTATTCCTCGTCTATCTCGGTGATGGTCTTAGAACCGTCGCTCAGCTCCTTTGCATATTTTGCAAATGCAGCTGTTACCTTATCCTTTGTTTCATCGTCAATATCAACGGAATTGCCGTCGCTGTCCGTTGTCTTGAAGGAATAGTAGAGATAATAGTAATCGGTGTAATTATCGGTGAAATACTTCTGTACATCATCGTCAGATACAGCCTTTGAGCCGTCCTTGTCATAGATAGCCTTGAAAAGATCTTCCTTATATGTACTTATTGTGCTGTCGCAGTAAGCTGCGCTGCTTGAGGAAATGCCCAGCTTCTCATACAGCTCCTTTGCGCCCATCTGGTCTATATACTTAGCGTATGTCTTTTCACTGGATTCGATAGCCTTCTTGTCGATCTTTACCTTATTGTCCTTTACAAGCTTTTCAATGGTAAGATATTCAACACAGCTGTCCTTTGCCTTTTCTGTTACCCAGTCAAGGATGTTTTTCTTTTCTACCTTATTGCTGGTAAAATCATCATCTGTGATGGAAACAGATTTGCTGGTTTCCTCCTGGATCTTTGAGATAGCATCGCTGACAGCGCCATATGTCTTGTATATCCATACACCGTTTGAAAGCGTTTTATTGCTTGTTTTAAAGCTCCATGAAGTATCTGCGCAGCCTGATGCTGAAACGATCAGCGCAGCCGTACACAATACAGCAGCCGGTCTTATAATTTTGTTTATTTTCATTATTCTGTCTTCCTTTCAGAAATATATTCTATACCCGGTCAGCAAAAAATGCCGGGCTCCTAAACATACTCTTTAATTATATAACAAAAATTCCATAAAGTCCACATTTTTTTACTAAAACAGCGATTTATTTACGTTTTTTATCATACAGAACTATCTTCATAAGTTTTTACAGGCAATGAATATCCGGCTGCGCTGCAAAGCTCCGTCCTTATTGAATTTCTGATAATTATAGCTCAGCCTGCTCCTTATCATAAGCTTTAACCGGTACAAAAATATAAAAAGCTCCGGTAACTATAAATTCATCTTTTTCACATACCTGAATCCGTGAAACTAAAAGGGGAGACCCCTTGTGGTTTCCACCCTTTGATTTACCAAGGCAGAAATATGGATAAAGCATGATTCAGGGCATGAAGGAGGAACAGCGGATTTCATTTGCCCGCCCTCAACAGAGATGTCAGTTTCACGGATTCAGGATATATAAAATTAAAATAATAA
This sequence comes from uncultured Eubacteriales bacterium, assembly GCA_900319255.1. Lineage (GTDB taxonomy): Bacteria > Bacillota > Clostridia > Oscillospirales > Acutalibacteraceae > UBA1213. The sequence continues at coordinate 2,788 of ONNU01000070.1, read as the reverse complement.
TCAATATTGATTTTATATTAATTATGATAAAAAATATAAGAAATTTCATCTTACATTTATGAGTATCTACAAAGTTGCAAAAAGGATGAAACCTTTTTCGCTTTTCATGCAATATATATAATGGAGAGATATTTATACTAATTTTCTATAAGAAGCATTATTCAGATTTAAGCGGCATTTAACGTCAAAGATATTAAGTGACACCCCAAGAAGCGGAGCCTAAAGGCGAACGCTGATTGGCTGGCGGAACTTATGCAAAGCTAAGGTATTCTGTCGAACATTAGTATTATTTCTCGTATAACCCCCTTATGCCCGCAGGCTGAGAATTAGTCCATCTCAATAAGCCGCGGGCAATTTTTTTTAGAATCTTATAAACAGGGCAGGGGAGAACCTCTGCAAAAAAGATCACTCCCGGAGCTGCTGAGCTGAGGAGTGATCTTTTGATATTTTATTATTTCTTTGTATTGATCTCTTTTTCCTGTTCCTTAACTATACGCTTATTATCGTACATGATCTTATCTGCGCGGCGCATGGTATCAGTTGCTCCGCTGTCATTTTCAGGATCATATACTGCAATTCCGACTGCGATATGTATTTCTTCCCATTTATTATCCGCAGAATCGCTGATCTCTTTTCTTCTTTCCTCAAACTGACTGAGAAGCTCTTCTCTGTTGATAAAATCATTCTTTTCCAGAACAACGGCAAATTCATCTCCGCCGATCCTGAAAACCGGGCTGTGGTCAAATACCTTGCATATCAGCTGGCAAGCTGCCTTCAGGTAGATATCACCCTTGTCATGTCCATACTCATCATTGATATTTTTCAGGTTATTGCAGTCAAACATTCCGATGGCAAATTCAAATTCCTCACCCTGATCCAGACGTTCCTGGAGCTTTTCCATATAATTTGAAAATGCTCCCTTATTGCGGACAGATGTAAGGGCATCCACAAAGACCCTTCTGTTCAGATCCTTCAGAAGATGCTTACCCTCACGGATCTTCTTTTCCGCCTTGATGCTTCGCAGCACCAGTATCAGGATGATAAACAGCACTACGGATATTACCGCAAGAATTATTACCAGATTATCCTTTATCATATCAATAAAGTTAGTTTTGGCATCCTCTGTGGAATAATAGGTCAGGGCTGAATGTATGATAGCATCCGGTACGACATCGGTAACTCTGGCAAGAATGGAATACAGCTCCATATTCCCGTCGCATACGGCAAAGGAATAATCCATATCCACACCTGTATATACTGTCGTCAGATGCAGTCTTTCGCACTGCTTAGAAATATTGCTGTAGCGGTAGTTGCTTATAATAACACAGTCCGCTTCCTTATTTGCAACAGCCTCAAGTCCTGTGGGAGTATCCTTGTAATATTTCCTGTTCCATGAGGGATATTTTTCTGAAAGAAACAGATCATAATTTGTATTGCCTTCATTGACAGCAACATTGACATGCTTTTTCTTGATAAATTCCTTTTGCTCAGATTCTCTTACCACCGCATCCATTTCAGTATGCATCAGCGTCGGCGTCATCATCACTCCAAGAGTCTCTGCATCATAGCTCGTCAGGTTTGAAGGGAACATACAATCAATATCGCCTTTTTTCAGCGCATCAATAGCCTCTGCCACAGTTTCAAAGCATACCGGCTCAAATATCAGATGCGCATTTTCAAAGGCATCCGCTGCATAATCAAGAAAATCCTTCAGTGCTCCCGTAAGCTCACCGGTTGACGGATCCTGCGCGCAGAAAGCGAGATAATTATTCTGATAGCCTACCTTTATAGTTTTATGATCGGAAAGCCACTTCTTTTCATCTGTACTCATATACCTGTTGTTTTCGTTTATTTTCAGGTATTTATCATACAGCTGCTGATCGAAATATTTATTTTCATCCTGTATCCTGTTCAAAGCCTCATCCAGCTCCGTCAGAATCTCAGGCTTATTCTTATTGACTGCAAAATAGAAATCCGATGACCCTATCTTGCATAACGGCACAGAATCCTCTGATTTTCCGTAAACATCCACCGTTACAAATCCATCAAGCTCTTTTCCCAGCTTTTTCATAGATTCTTCATCCGGTGTCGTCAGCTCAACAAGGTCAACCCTGACACCGTGATTTTTTTCCCATTCTATGAAATAATCCTTCTGGATACTTCCCTTTGTAACACCAATGCGTTTTCCGTTCAGGGAAGAAAGATCATCTGAGGTTATTTCCTCATTATCACGGGAAATGAATACATAATAGGCTTCTGTACCCATTGGGATAGATGTATAAAGTATCTCCTTTGCGCGTTCCTCAGAATATGATATATTGCCGAGAACATCTATTTCACCCTTTTTCAGCTTTTCCAGAAGCTCAGACCATGTACCCTCGACATAATCATATTCCCATCTTGTATAGGCTGCGACCTTTCTCTGATATTCATAGGAATAGCCGGATTTTCTTCCATTCTGATCAATCATAAAATAAGGCGGTTCATGCCAGCCGATACGAACGACCCTTCTTCCGGAGGTCTGTTCATCGTTACTCTGAGCGCAGACCGTCAGAGGCGCCATAATACTCACTATTGTCATTATCAATACGATAATTGTTGTCATCATTCTTAATTGTACGCGTTTTCGCACCGGACTTTACCTCCTGACGATTTTCTGCAGCAGATGAATTCTGATCCAAAAAAATCATCCATGCAGAATATTACCTGAATCCGTGAAACTCAATATGGAAAAACACAATTATGCCGCATTAATGCAATGTTTTTTGAGTAATTTGAACCCTGATAT
>ONNU01000083.1 GCA_900319255.1 uncultured Eubacteriales bacterium | reverse complement strand
ATGACCGACTGGGTAAACACCAAGTGTCCAAAGTGCGGCGGCGATGCAAAGAGGGAAACAGATACAATGCCTCAGTGGGCAGGTTCCTCATGGTATTTCCTCAGATATATGGATCCCCATAATAATGAAGCGCTTGCATCAAAGGAGGCTCTTGATTACTGGACACCGGTAGACTGGTATAACGGCGGTATGGAGCATACGACTCTCCATCTGCTTTACAGCCGTTTCTGGCATAAGTTCCTCTATGATATCGGCGTTGTTCCCACACCGGAGCCATATGCAAAGCGTACAAGCCACGGTATGATACTCGGTGAAAACGGCGAAAAGATGAGCAAATCCAGAGGCAATGTAGTTAACCCCGATGATATAGTAAATGAATACGGCGCAGATACAATGCGTCTGTTTGAAATGTTCATCGGCGACTTTGAGAATGCAGCGCCCTGGAGCAGCAGCAGCATTAAGGGCTGCCGCCGCCTTGCCGAGCGTTTCGTCAACCTCACAGGCATTATGACAAACGAGGATAAGATCCGTCCCGAGCTTGAAGGTCCTGTCAATAAGACCATCAGGAAGGTAGGGGAGGATATCGAAAACCTCAAATTCAATACAGCTATCGCAGCTCTGATGTCACTTATCAATGATATCACAGCCACCGGCTCCGTAACAAAGGGCGAGCTTAAAATATTCACCATCCTCATGTCACCCTTTGCTCCGCACATTGCCGAAGAGGTATGGCAGCAGGCATCACTGGGCGAGGGCTTTGTATCAATCGCAAAGTGGCCTGAGTATGACGAAAGCAAATGCGTTGATTCAACCATAGAGATCGTTGTACAGGTTAACGGCAAGGTCAGGGATAAGATAAGCGTACCCGCTGATATCGACCAGGCAGGAGCGCTTTCCCAGGCAAAGGCAAGCGAAAAAGTCCAGTCCTTTATCGACGGCAAGAATATCATCAAGGAGATCTACGTCAAGGGCAAGCTTGTCAATATAGTAGCAAAATGATCAGCCTGAAAGCGTTTTCATTCTGATGAGCCAGTGCATACCAGAGCATAAAAGTAAACCTTAATCCGTGAAACTGACATCTCCGTTGCAGGTGGAAAAAGGAAATCCAATATTCCGCTTTAATGCCATGAATCATGCTTCCTTATTTTTCTGTTGAGTTTCACGTATTCAGGGTAAAGTATTAAAATACCCCCGCCGATATCAGCATAATGCTGTGACCGGCGGGGGTTATTGTATCAGGAAAAACAGGGGGCAGATGTTTCGCACACATCTGCCCCTGTATTATTTCCGGGTTATGTGACGGTGGATGATCTTACTCATCTGTCAAAATCCTTGCCCAGAATATCTGAAAGATTATCCATGATGGCTTTTGCAACATCAGGCTTGTTCATGGAATAGACATGGACGTTGGTAATGCCGTTTGCGTAAAGATCAATGATCTGATCAGTAGCGTAGGCGATGCCTGCCTGCTTCATGGAATCGGGATCCTGACCGAAGTAGTCAACAAGGCTTTTGAAGCGCTGGGGCATGAATGAGCCGGAAAGCTTAATGGCGCGATCCACCTGTACAGCGTTGGTGATAGGCATGATGCCGGGAATGACAGGCACTGTGACGCCTGCTTCTCTGAGCTTGTACATGAAATTGAAAAAGAGGTTGTTGTCGAAAACCATCTGTGTTGTGAGGAAATCTGCGCCTGCATTCACCTTTTCCTTGAGATGGATAATATCCTCCTTCTGGTTTTTGCTTTCGGGATGAATCTCGGGATAGCAGGCTGCTCCGATGCAGAATTCGTCGCCGTATTCTCTCAGCTCTCTGATAAGCTGTACGGCATATTGGTAATCCCATTTTGAGCGGTCGGTTTTTTCAAGCTCGGGGGTAAGATCTCCGCGCAGAGCCATGATATTTTTGATTCCCGCTTCTCTCAGGGCGTTTATCTGCTCATGAACGGTCTCCTTGCTTGATGATACACAGGTAAGATGAGCAAGCGTGGGTACGCCGAAGCTGTCCTTGATATTCTTTGCGATATCAAGCGTATAACGGCTGGTTCCTCCGCCTGCGCCGTAGGTCACGCTCATAAAGGAGGGACGGTAGCCTGCGATAGCTTCCGTTGCAGCCTTTACGCTGTCAAAGCTTGTTTCCTTTTTGGGCGGGAACACCTCAAAGGAAAGGGACATGTTTTTTGTATTAAGTATATCGGTTATTTTCATTGTTATAATTCCTCCGGAAAAAATTGTGCTATACAGATCTATATAAATCCCCACAGCCTTATTTATTATTTTACACTATATTTTGTATTATTACAAGTCCGCCGGCGTGCCGCCGGTGTCAAAATCGCGTTGGCAGATCTGACAATGCTTTACTTTCGTTCTCGCGTGTTATACTTGTATGGGACGGGGAAACAAAAAATTACCAAAGTCAGCTCTTTATCAAAGACCCAGAAATATTTTACACGAACGCCGGCGGCAGCGTCGACGCTGCACCCAAAATCGCGGGACAGGTCTGACATAGCGTTACTTTCATTCTCGCGTGTTATAGATTGATGATAATGGGTAAATGAAATTATTCTCAGCTAACTTCTACCTGAATCCGTGAAACTCAACGGTAACAAGATATTTAGTTACTGTGTTCATGCGTATTTTTAACATTATTCAGAATTATCAAATTCACCAAAATGGTGCATTTTCAGATGAGCTTTAAACACCCTCAAATAAAGAAATACAAGCTCTTAGCCGATGAAACCTGGCTTTCTACAGGGGATAAGGAAAGGGGATTGCAAAAGGTGGAAATACTAATGAAGCGTGACTCAGGGAATTAAAGCGGAAAAGCGGTTCATCTTTTCCGCCCGCAACCGGGATGTCAGTTTCACAGATTCAGGTTCTACGAAAACTCCCAGAAACATTTTAAACCAACGTGTCTGTAGCTTATGGCGGATGGTGATTAATGATTACTATTCACTATTCTCTTCTTCTGCCTCTCCTGATAAGGGCGCGGGTGTCCGGTGGGTACTTCTGTGAAACAGAAGCGCCGGCACTTTAAAGCAATTTCATTATCAGCGCGGTGATTATAAAAATGTAGAACATGGGTGCGGTAAGCAGCGCTCTGAGGGCTGAATTGTGGGTGGGACGGGATTTGCCCCTGCTCATGGATACCATGAAGGGGAGAGCTGCAAGCCCGATGATAATGCCTGCTATGCCGGTGATATAGAAGATCTGTGAGCCAAGCTCCGCTGACAGGAATTTCGTTATCCCCATTACCGAAAGCGCCAGCAGATTGTTCAGCAGATGAACAGCCATGCACGGGATCAGCCTTCCGGTGCCTATTCTTATTATTCCGAGAATGATGCCGGCAAAAAAAGCGAATGTAATATTGTAAGCGCCGCTGTGTATAAGCGCAAAGAGAAGCGCAGAAAGCAGAACCGAAAACCGTGAGCCGCAGATTATCAGAAGCGGAAGTATCTTTCCCCTGAACAGATATTCTTCAAGCAGCGCCGGAAGTAATCCCGCAGCTATCATTATTAGAAGAAAATCAAACGGCTCGGAAAATGTCACAGCCCCGCTGCTTTCAGAGCCTGTGATGGATTTGTTCAGCAGCGATATCAGAAAGTTAGCTCCGGTACAGGCTCCGAAGCCGAAGATTATTGAAACTGCCGTATGTAATTTCCCGGATTTTTTGATCTGATATATGGTTGTATTGACATTCATTCCTGTTATCAGCACCGGTATGAGCATTGCGGCAACGGTGGGGATGGCAAGCCTGAGAAATACAGGCACAGGCTGCACTCTGCTGATAAAAAGTATGACCGTCTGCAATGCTGCCGTAATGACCAGCGCCAGCGCCGCCGCTAAAACAGCAAAGCTGATATTATTTTTGATCTGATTCATATTCATTCCTCTTGTCAGAGCATTATTGTTATATAGTTCGCATTTTTTACTTCTTATGCTTTGCTTTAAAGGTACTGCCTTTATTAAAGATATAATTATCAGAGCAGTTCAGAGCCTTCAATCAAGTGGCAGCGCTGTCGATTTAAGGGTAAAGCTTAATATTCTCCCTTTGTCAGAGAGGCAATGCTGTTAACTTAAGTTTTTTAGTCACTGCCTTACGGCAGTGAGGGTAGTTTATGAGTGCCGCTGCAAGGGGACGCCCTCATTCCCAGGGCGTCCCCTTGCGAAGGGATTCTCACGCAAGGAGTGTTTCGCGCTCTGCGAAGCGCGACCTGGGGCTGCCCCATGGACCCCGCAGCCTTTAAAAAGGCTGGCGAAACTGTAAATTTTACTAAGTTGACAGCATTTCTCCCAAGTGTAAGCCTGACTCTGAGCTAATAACTAAATAAACTCCTTCATTTTTTCTGCTGCGAGGAGGACTGCGGCTTTTCCGGAGTGGAAATTCAGCCCGCCCTGCATCCATACAGCATATGGCTCTCTCAGGGGAGCGTCTGCCGAAAGCTCTATGGATGAGCCGAGAGTGAATGCGCCGGCTGCCATGATGACCTTGCTGTCATAGCCGGGCATGTCCCATGGCTCGGGAGTTACAAAGGAGTCGATAGGGGAGGCTGCCTGTATTCCCTGACAGAAGGAGATCAGACGCTCTTCGTTTTCAAGGAGTATCGCCTGGATGATATCGCCTCTGGGTTCGTCAAAGCCCGGCGTTACCTTAAAGCCAAGACTGTCAAAAAGAGCCGATGCAAAAATTGCGGTTTTCAGAGCTTCTCCCGTAACGTGGGGAGCATTGAAGGTTCCCATGAAAAGCTCTCTGTTCTGACCGAGAGTACAGCCGATCTCCTTGCCTGTGCCGGGGGTGGTAAGACGGTAGGAGCAGGCTTCTACAAGGTCGTGACGGCCTGCAATATAACCGCCTGTGGGAGCGATTCCGCCCCCGGGATTCTTTATCAGTGAGCCAGCCATAAGATCGCAGCATTTTCCGGGAGAGGTCATCTCCACATATTCTCCGTAGCAGTTGTCAAGCATAACTATGCATCCGGGAGCAAGCTCCTTTGCAAGCTCATATATCTTTTTTATATCCTCATTAAGCAATGTGGGACGCAGGCTGTAGCCTCTTGAGCGCTGGATATAGACCATTTTTGTATCGGGTCTGACCTGTTTTCTGATGCCCTCATAATCCACTGTTCCGTCCGGCAGAAGATCCACCTGTTCGTATTTGATGCCGAATTCCCTGAGGGAGCCGTTTGAAGCAGAGCCTAAACCGATAACCCCCTGCAGGGTATCGTAAGGAATACCGGTAACGCTGACCATTGTATCACCGGGGCGGAGAACTCCGAAAAGAGCGACAGTCAGAGTATGCGTACCGCTTGCAAAGCTGTGACGTACAAGAGCGTCCTCAGTATCGAAAACCTCAGCATAGATGCTGTCAAGCACATCTCTGCCCCTGTCGCCGTAGCCGTAGCCGGTGCTGGCAGTAAAGCAGCTTTCGCTTACACGGTTATTGCGGAAGGCGCTGAGCATTTTAAGCTGATTATATTCGGTTATCTTGTCCACCTCGTTAATGAAAGGCAGAGCCTTTTCCATAGCTGCTTCACCAAGCTCAGATATTCTTGATGAAATGCCGAAAAAATTATTTTCCATTTCTTAATCATTCCTTTTATTATGAATAGTATGAATATTTTTGCCCCCCTCTTCGACCGGGAGAGGGGGGCAGTGAAAACGGGGGTCAGCATACCCTCTTGTTTTGCCGGAACAATGATATATGATGCATATGCTATTGTCTTAACAACAGTTTTTCGACATGATAATTATATCACCATCCCCAGGATTAGTCAACAGCAGTAGTTTGCCGCCGGTGTCATGTTCGCGGTGGCAGGTCTGACAAAGCTTTACTTTCGTTCTCGCGTGTTATACTTGGATGGTAGAGGGAAACAAATGTTTTCTGAGCCGTCTCCTACGAAAAGCCCCAGAATTATTTTACACCAACGTTAATAGTGGTTAGTTAAAGCTCAAAGTTCAAAGCACAAAGTTCAAAGGAAGAAGTTCCAAATTCCAAATTCCTAATTCAAAATAATTCCTGATTCAAAATAATTCCAAATTAAAAACTATAATCTATAAACTTGACAAACGGGGGATGTTGGTGTATAATATGAAAGTCAGCGAGGTGTAACTCAGTTTGGTAGAGTGCTTGGTTTGGGACCAAGATGCCGCAGGTTCGAGTCCTGTCACCTCGAGCTGTGAGATCATTCATCCCGGAAGAAGATGAATGATTTCATGAAATTCAATACGGGGGCTTAGCTCAGCTGGTTAGAGCGTTTGCT
>ONNU01000313.1 GCA_900319255.1 uncultured Eubacteriales bacterium | reverse complement strand
TCTCGCTTCCTCAGCCCTAAAGCGTGAAGCACAGCTTCTTCGGGGCAATGCGCCATACACTCGATGTTGACCCAATCCTTATTTACATATATTATAAGGCTCGGTGTCTTGTCATCATGGCACGGGCAAAGACATTCGTATCTGTTTCTGCGTTGCTTCAACTGATACGGTTTGAGCTTGGCAAGAATGTCATTCAACATTTTTAGTCTCCTTTCTCTCCTCGCCGTTGGTATTATTATTGATTGATTCCTCATATATAGAGTTTATCAAATCAACAGCAACAGGCTCGTTTCTTGAAATATCGTGTTGTGGAATATCAAACAGTTTCTTTGATATTCTCCTTACGGCTTTCTTTTTCATATCATTCCCCCGCTTTCTTGTCGTTCATGTTATTGAGATAGTCAAACAAGCAACTATCGGTAAGGAGTGTCAACTGTTCTGTATGACCGTCAACATCAATTACCAATGTCGGATATTTTCCGTCAAGTAATTCCACACGATAGCCTTCTACCTTCGGATCGGATAAAACATCTAAAAGTAAAGTCAACAAGCTGTTCGTAAACATATCTGCACCCCCTTCCTTATCACAAAACACACAACGCTTGTGATAATAGTCTTTTGATTTTCCATAGGCAATTTCTCCTTTTCTCTTGCGGTCACAAGCCAAATGTCTTATAATAAGAATGAGGTTGAACCGCAATATCCTGTTTGCGTTTACCGAAGACCGCCGTTTTGGTATTACAAGTGCCAAAGCGGCATTTTTCATTGTCCGTATGAAAGCGGATATGATTGCTTGCCCTCAGTATGTGCATATTATGAGCCCTATGGTGGGGTGAAATAAACTATCGAGAATATGTTTTTTTATAAAAAATTTTTTCCGCTATTGTATTGATAATTTCTCTTTAGCGGAGTATAATGAGGATATAATATCAACTAAGGAGAAATTTTATGCTTGATTCAGAGGAATTTTCGATTACCTTCGGCGAGAGTTTAAGAAAAATACGCAAAGCCAAAGATTTTACGCAGCAAAAACTCGCTGATGCGGCAGATACTTCAACTACTATTATCTCCGATTATGAAAACGCAAAAAAGCGCCCGTCTTTACTTTACGCAAAAGCTTTGGCGGAAGCACTAAATGTTACTGTTGATAATTTGTGCGGAGAGGATCACAACTCACGATATGTAAAAGAGTTAGAGCGGCGACCTATAGTGGCTCTGATTACAGTAATCAAACTATTCAGATTTCGTATTACAGTATTGGAAGACGGAAGCATAAACCTGACTATGCCGCGCGACAGGGCAGGTTATTCATCAACGGAAATCAGGAACTTCTTTAAGGAATATGAGCTTGTTCAGCAGTTTTCCGACAAAGCCGACAGTGCTTCGGGAACGGAAATGACAGAACAGCTTATTAACCATCTCCAAAGCAAATATGACTTTCTGCCTGATTTGCCCGTATATATACCAAAGAATTTAGACAAGAAAAAATAACAAAACAGCCGCTGAACTTTCTCCATTCAGCGGCTGTATCTATATTTCAATCTGCAAGTCGGTATGACCGTACAGACCTTGTTTTTATTTCTGCAATTTCAAAATAACCATAGTGAATCTGTAAATTCGGTAAAGACAAATTTTCGGAACAGGGTTTCCGTGGTTTTTCTCTATCCAAGTTAGATAGCTTCACCGTCTGAAAGTTTCAGACGGTTACGACGAAAAACCGAAGACCGACAAAAAGTCAGTCCTCTCTGCCTTCACTATTATTAAAGGTTTATTTTAACAAGCTGCAATTTGGGTTTATCAAGTGAAAAAGACAGTACCATAATTTATTGTATTAGGCTTGTTTCGTTTCAGATCAGCCGCCGCAGTCGGAAGATCAATAATGTTACGCTATCTCCGATTTCCGAAAGTGTCTATTAAGATGATTTTGCACTTGCTTTTTCTCTGTTGTTAAGCTTTAAGAAAACTTTGCATTGCTCGATACAAACCTCACGCTGTTCATTGGTAAGG
>ONNU01000071.1 GCA_900319255.1 uncultured Eubacteriales bacterium | reverse complement strand
TTCTTCCTTTTGCGGTCTGCATGGTAAAGTTGTTGTAGTTATATGGGTTTTCTTTGTCTCTCAGTATCTGTATCTCTTCGCCGACACGGATACTTTCGATCAGTTCTGTCCTTCCGTCATAGCGTGTCCCCTTCGATTCAAACCGCAGCAGCGCTTCTCCTGTCTGTTCATCATAGAGACCCTCAGACTGATCGAGGTATTCCATCATTCCCGGCTCGAAATAATCGGGGGTTACCGTCTTTGATAATTCATACCGCTGATGCAGCCTGCCAAGCTCCGAAAGAAACCGTTCCATCTGCTCCTGTGTCATTACCAGCCCTCCCTTTCAAGCTCATCATAATACATATCCTTGCTTGCATAAAAACGTTCAAGGATATCGTCGTAATAGACCTCTGTATCCTGCACTCTGCTTATGATATCCCACTTATCACTGACAACGCACCCAAATCTCTTTTTGAGATCACTTATCAGATCCATGATATCCACACTTCCGCTGTGATGTATCAGATCAAGGATAAAGCTTTTGATCGTTATTTCCGAATCTCCTTTGAAAAATACAATATTACCGAAGAATTTCTGATGGGAAAACCTGCTGTCCGAAAGCAGAAGATTCGAATAAAACCACTCTGAAAATCCCAGCTCAGAAAGCAGATCATATTGCGGCAAAAGACCATCGCTGTCAAGCGACTGAACGGTAAAATAACACCCGTCCTCAACGGAGTCATTTATTTCGCCGCAAAAATCGCGGATCATTTCCGATGTTATTCCTTCCCTCTCCAGCACACGGAAATTGATAAATTTGTTTGGCTCATATTCTATGATCTGAAGGCTGCGCTGGTTTTCAATAATACATTGTGAAAACATCTGTACATAAGTAAAACGGCTCCGATATCCTGTTACATCCACCATATCCGGCTCTAAAAGCAGGTGACTGAAATACTGATACAGACTCTCATAATGCTGCAAAACGTATTTTGAGAGCACAACAAATCCCATCCGTTTCAGGTTATAGGGATTGACCTCCGTGATATCTCCGTCGGGAAACAGCTTACTGTATATCTTCTTTATTTCCTCGATATAATAAAACTCATCCGGAAGAGCCTTGTGCAAAGCGGCAAGACGTTCCTTACTCATGTGCTTGTGGTCGATGGAATACATACCGTTATGATAGTATTCGGTAAACTTTTGTGATGCCGCCGTAAACACAGCGTAATCATATCCATATTCAGAACGTGCAAGCTCTTCCAGTTCCTTGGCGGATATGGGTGCGTTCTCTGCCATAAGGTCAAACACTGCAGCATCACGGTCTGCCTGTCCGAAAACGATCTGCGGCATACGCTTGAATTTCAGATCATGGCAGTTTCCGTCCTGGGTTATTTTTTTCAGAAGATTGTGAAGCTCGTACTGGTCACGGATATCGTACTGCTTCATCATCTCCGGATAATCATTGATAAATTTCAGCGTTGAAAGCTCGATATTCTTATAAGAATCCAGATGAAGGGTATCCAGCAGTTCTGTATAATCCCTTCCGTCTATGTCATAATAGCGCAGTCTTTCATTCTGCTTCCACAGCACGTTTCTCGATTCCGCCAGTCGGTTTGTGCGGGACCTGATAACTGCTTCCGTATAATACAGATCTTCGTCATACGGTATCTCCATATCCTCTAAAAAACGGTTATAGAACCTTGAAAACTCTTCAAATGTTACCTCGTCCCGACAGAATTTCTTCAACACAACATCTTCCAGCTTTGAACGCTTTTTCTCTACCCACATACCGTCCATAAAAATCTTATTGCGGTTCAGGTAGGTCTTTATCTTCAGGCGAAGGCTCGTTTCAAGACCACTGGTATCTTCAAGAGCCGCCTCCAGGGCTTTATTTCCCTGCTTGATATCAAACAGTTCAAAGTATCCTATCGTGGCTTCGGAAATACCCAGCCACTCAGACGCATCCTTTTTATTGAAAGCATAATTCTGATAAAAATATCTGTAGTAATCCTCGTCAAATTTTATGCTCTTGTCTCTGTACAGTTCATTTCTCAGCTTTACGACCGCTTTTGCAATAATCTGACGCACACGCTCTCTTTGTACGCCATACTTTTGCGCGATCATTTCAAGAGTCTGACCCTGTATTCTCATCAGTACCATATCTTTCGAACGGTCGTCTATTTCTCTGAATCCATTGAGGTGAACGGTGAAATGCGGATACAGACGGTAACACCGGAAATCCACATATTCAAGCTCCTTTTCAGCCAACAGCTTTCCAATGATCTTTTTGAGCCGTTCCTCCGGTATCTCCTGCGGAAGAGCAAGAGCCTCCTCCATTTCT
>ONNU01000090.1 GCA_900319255.1 uncultured Eubacteriales bacterium | reverse complement strand
GTCGCCTGATATGCGCCTGTATCTCCCGAAAACGACGGACACAGAACAATAAGCACCGGCACCATGACGGTAGCTGCCGAAAGACCTGCAAGCCCTGTTCCGATGCCCGCTCCGACCGATGCGATTATATACCATAGCCATTCCATAATTCTGCCCCCTGATCATCCTTTCTTTATTTGTTGCTGCGATCACCTTTCTATATGTTATCTATTGCGATCATTTTTCATTAGCTGTGGTTTACCCGATTGAAAGGGCATCGTTTTCCTATGCGCTGATCATTCATCGGCGAATAGCTGCAAATGTTCTCTCCGATCTCCATTTCAACGCCGGGATCATCTTTTGCAAAGCTGACTGCCTGCTGTATGGCAAGGAACAAATTACGCTTGCAGCACCTTGATCCGCCGATCTCACCTATTGCGCCAAGTAAACGGTAGGTCATCAGATCTGACAAGCCGTATTCCTTGTTTTTGAGAGGTGTCGAGCCGGTAAAGAAATAGCTGTTTGGAAATATCTCCGGCGTGCAGCGCCAACGTGACAGATACCATTTTTTCACCGTCAATTCCCAACTCTTTCTTACGAGAAAACACTTCACCCTCAGAATGACCGCTAAAAAATATTCAACAATAAAGTCAACCCGTTTCCGCTCGATCATCGATCAAAAAATCAATGACAGTTTTCCGTAAAAGCTGAATGCGTCCTGAAAGTCAGACAACCCCGACACCTGACCGTCTCCGGCTTCAATGATTTTCCAACAGCCGTCTGCAGTTTCTGCATAATCTACTGTATAGAACGGACTTTTTAAGCTGCTGTACTTTTTTATCATCACCTCAGGCGGTTGGGGAAGGCATTCCGGCTGACCGGAGTTTCTGCCTATAGTAATAGCCTGATTATTACAGTAGAAAACACGATATTCATTAGTCTTTTCATTATACCGCTTCAGTTCAAGAAACTCTTTGATACATATTCCGCCTGTATAAAGATCACCTCTGTAAGAAAGAAATTTTTTTATCAGCCTTCTGAATTCATTCTCCCCTATGTCAGTTCTGATACATTTCGGAAAATCCGTACCCTTGACAGATTTTACAAAATCTTTTACCATGCACTTTCTGAAAGCTTTCCTGATCTGTTCATAATCTATTTTTTCAGGATCTTCAAATACTATCATAGGTGCAGTATCCTCAATTAGTTCAGGATATATTTCCGGGAATGAATGCATTCTTCTATATTCCTGAGGTGACGTAATCAGCCTCAGATCCATGTACTGAAGCTTTTGATACAATTCAGCATATTTTTCGGGTTTCAGCATCCATCCTCTGTATATCACAGCGCAAGACAAAGAGGGATCACCTTTCATCCGCAGCTTTCCATCCTCAAGAAATTCATCATATGAAAACAGAAGCACATGGATTTGATTCTCTACGGCAGCCCGGTATTCCTTTATAAAACTATCGTCAGATTTGTTTGTATCAAAATAATCCGAAGGAAATAATACGGTTATCATTTTTATTTTCCCCCAATCATGATAACACTGGTATTTGGACAGTAAAACCCTATAGAACACCCGTTATGATTTATCCTCAAATCATCAGAAATCAACAAGATATATACCTATGCTGATCTGACGGAAATCGCCCTTGCGCTCCTTTATATCCGTTATCCTTGCTGACAGGAGCTTGCCTGCATCCATCAGACGTGAAAAAATGATGTTATCCTTTTCGGGAACATAGCCAACCCTTTTTCCGTCTTCAGTAATAAGCATGATAGCTTTTGCATCAAACTTGTTGATCTCACGCTTCAACGTCAGCTTATGTCCGACTTCAATTTCATCAAGGACAGTCTTATCCTTAAGATGAGTAGTACCTGCAATGTAGGTATCGAACAGATGTATCTCCCTGATAAGCGGCTTAAGTACATCACCGATCCCTTTTGATTCAGTCAGTACGGCAAGATCATCGTTTTTTATCATCAGTTCTCCCATGTGAATTTTGCACCTCCCGAAACTATTTGTCTGAGTATTTCTTTGAGCTGTTTCTCGTATCGTGAATATGCTTCAAGCTCTTCACTAAGGTCTTCTTTGAGTTCCTGCACCTTCTCCTCATCTTCCAGCAGAAATATGTACTGATACGGGTCAGTAGAGATTATTTTATCAATTTCTTCTTCAAGTGCCTTGATTTTTTCCTCAATGTCAGGAACATCTTCATCGGGCACATCATCTCCCAGCTCACGCAGAACACTGTTTATCTGTATTTCCAGCTCTTCCAGGGATTTCAGATCACTGCGGTCATAAGCGTCCGTCACCATGTTCCACAGGTCGGAGAGTATAGGAATATCCAGCGTACCGGGGTGGATGTCGGGATGGATCTTCTTTGCAATACGGCGGTATATCTTCTTTATCTGCAGTACTTCACTGCGGCTTATGGGTTCACCGTTGCGGCAGATATCGTTATTCCGCATCATGTCTGCAAGCTGATCATTATATTCCTCCATCTCATTCATAATATACTTGTTCATGGCTTCCACATCTATAGCTTCGCCTTTATTCAGTCTTTGCTGACAGTAGCTGATCATCTTTTTCTTTTCAATACAGCTTATCTTTTTGCGGAACACATCCGTCAGCAGTTCTCCGAATACACGGATGTATTCCCGAAGGGATTCACTCGCCTGTTTCTTGTATTTGTCACGTTCAAAAAGCAGCTTTTCATACTGCTGATAGTTTTCATTTTCAGCACTCATGGGATCACCTCAAAATCATACAGCTCCCAGCCGATCACTACAAGCCGCAGACCGTCTATCGAAGCCTTTGCAAAAAAATCATCCGTCGTTCTGTACCATTTTCCATCAAAATTGATCACAACATCGCCGTCCTCTTCGACCGCTTCCGCAAGATGTTCCTCACCGTCATACCAAAAGGATACTTTAACAGGTTTTGTCATCAGCTCATACAGATCGAACAGGTCTATATGCTTCAGGTCAAGGATTTTAAGCTCATACAGATTTTTTATAAGATATTTCATGATCGTCAGGTTGCCGAAAAACGGATTATCCTCAATGCGCTGTGCCAGAACATCCTTTGCTTCGCAGTACAGACGGATAGCCTCATCGGTTTTTCCTTCCTTTGTGCGGATAGACGCAAGTCTTGTGAATATCTCCGGCACCGGCGCGAAAGGATTTTCCATATCCTTGACTTCCTCATACAGCCGTTCGATGATCTGCTTATATTTTTCGTGATCCTTTGATACATAATATCCGTTCTTATACATATCGGCGACCTTATACTGAGCCACGATATTATGCTTCAGTGAAGAAAAATACCGAAACGCCTTCTCATAATCAACCGTACCTGTTCTGCCGTAGTACCAGATGTAGCCAAGTCCCTCAATGGCAGGCTCCGAGCCGAGATCAGCCGCCATTTCATAGTATTTCAGAGCAAGGTCAAAGTCCTTTCTGGCATAATATACTCCGCCAAGAGCGACCATATATTTCGGTTTGCCGGTTTTTTTGATCAGAAAACCGAGAGCTTCCGTATAGAGAAAAAATTCTTCCTCAGAAAGAGTTTCGTCATAGCATTCCAGCCTTGCACAGATCTCCTTTGCTTCTTTAATCGTCATCTTCCGTCACCTCACTAATAATCTTTACTTTATTTTACTACTCTCTTTTTCGTAACACAAGACAATCTTCTTCACACAGATTCTATTGTACAAAATAACGTACATTTCTGTGTGCTATGAAAAATCAAGATCGATTATGCCCGAAAGAACGGTGAAATAGAGAAGGCTCTCTTTCTGTATATGGATTATGTACAGTGCGATGTTTTCAGACTGTACTGCAAGAATGCGATCAAGATCTTGCCTGAATTTATGGAGCTGCTCGATCAACACCCTGAATATTATGAGCACAGAATAAACGTGATGATAGGGTACAAGTGGGTGATATTAGCAATAGATGAATTTTTGTGGTAT
>ONNU01000091.1 GCA_900319255.1 uncultured Eubacteriales bacterium | reverse complement strand
GGTCGCCTTGTATCTGTTTATATTATAGTGCTTTTTTGTGTGCTTGTCAACATATCTGAAATAAATATATCCCCCGCAGGCTCGCTGGAAAAAGGGTTGATTTGATGGGCTTGGAATGATATAATTTATACAATGATATCCTGACTTTAACAAAAAGAAACGAGGTGCTTTGAAATGAAAAAATTGATCCAAAAGCGGGGACAGGGTAAACGGGTGCTGGCTTGTCTGCTGAGCGCCGCAATGCTGTGTACGGGCTTTCTGACAATGCCCTTGACGGCTGCGGCAACAGACGACGGGGGCGAAACGCCGCTTATCAATGAGGATGACCATCAGTATGTCCCTATCGACAGAAATTTTCTCAAGATCGACCCGATAGGTGATGATATGGCGGAGATCGTCGGTTACTATGTTGATCGGGAGCACGGACCTTTTTTGCCGGAATACGGTATCATCGACAGCCGTTACGAGGGACGTACCATAATCGGATTTCATGCCGGCGCTTTTATGGGATGCCATGATATCAAGGGTCTGAAGCTGCCGGATACGATCAGATATATTGACAGAAACGTTTTCTGTGACTGCGAAAATCTTACCACCATTAATATCCCGGATTCGGTTAATTCTATCGGTGACGGAGCTTTCAGCAACTGCAAATCACTGGCAAGCATCAGCATACCGGACGGAGTTACCTTTATCGGCGAAGGAGCTTTCACTCTTTGCAGCAGTCTCACCTCCTTTACCTTCCCGAAAGGGGTCACTGAAGCAGCAGATAACGTCCTTTCCTTTGATGAATCACTTGAAACCATCAATCTTCATTCGGGTATGAAAAAGATCGGAAGCTTTGCGTTCAGGGATAATCCTCAGCTGAAAAGCCTTACTCTCCCTGACAGCATTGAGGAAATCGGCGATGAGATAGTTATTAACTGTACAGGGCTTGAAAGCCTGACTCTGCCCGCCGGCTGGAGCGAGATCCCGGATTTCCTTTTCTACGGCTGTACGTCCCTTAAAAACTATGAGATAAGGGACGGTATGACCAGAGTCGGTAAATATGCATTTTACGGCTGCCCCCAGCTTAAAAGCATCAATGTCCCCGACAGCGTGACAAGTATCGGTGAGCTTGCATTTGGCTTTATGCAGGGCATACCGGACTGGACGCGCGCTAAGGTGGATGGCTTTACTCTCTGCGGAGCTTTCGGAAGCGCAGCAGAGACCTATGCAACAGATAACGATATCACTTTTGTCGGAGCAACGCAATTTGATTACAAGACCAATGATAACGGCACTCTGACAATAACCGGCTATCACGGCACAGAAACTGATGTAACCATCCCCGAAGAAATAAACGGAACGGCTGTGACCCATATCAATGAATTTGCATTTGACGGCGCAGCTTTCACAAGTGTGGTCATACCTGATTCTATCGTCAGCATAGGAGCGTGCGCATTCCAGAATTGCGGATCCTTGAAAACAGTCAGACTTCCTTCTGATATGAAGCACCTGGAAGAGGATCGGTCGGGCGGTCAGTTCAGAGACTGCAAGGCTCTGGAAAGCATAACCCTTCCCGACACCCTTGAGGGCATCGGTCCCTTTACCTTTGACGGCTGTGAAAGCCTGTATAATATCAATGAGCCGGCAGGCGTGAATTCGATCGGAGCGGGCGCTTTTGATAACACCGGATGGCTTAACAGTAAACCGGACGGTCCTGTATATTTCGGCAGCGTATTCTGTTCATATAAGGGAGAGATACCCGAAAATTCCACACTTACATTAAAAGACGGAACAAAGCATGCTGCGGCAGGCGTATTGTCTGACCAGCGCAGCAAAAATCTGGTATCAATAATCCTTCCCGAAGGTATGGAGGATATATCGCTTTTCAGCTTCCTCAACTGCACCAGTCTCAAAAGCATATATATCCCCGGAACGGTCACAGGCATTGATAATATGGCAGTAGGATATTATTTCGATGAGGAAAAAGGCGGATTCAGCCCATGCACCGGATTGACGATATACGGTGTGACAGGCTCAGAGGCTGAAAAATATGCGAATGAAAACGGCTTTGCTTTTATTGATCCGACAATTCTGAGGAATGAATCCACGATCAGCGCAGAAACAGTGGAGACCGGCAAAAACGTAAAGCTTTATGCAAAGGCAGCCGGCGGAAACTCCCCCTATACCTATGCTTATTATTTCAAGAGAAGCTCAAATACAAAATGGAATGTTATCGGCACTGAATTCGGCACAGCAGAAAGCGCAGCCTTCAAGCCCACCGCAGCAGCAGATTACGATATAAAGATCGTTGTAAAGGACAGCAGCGGCGAAAAGGCGGAAAAGACCTTCAGACTTACTGTAACAGCTCCGCTGGTAAATACTTCATGGGTCAATGCCGAAAAGGTACAGATAGGCGATGATATCCGCGTGACCGGCGCAGCTGAAGGCGGCAGCGGCGATTACAGATACGCTTTCTATTTCAAGCGCTCAGTTAACACCAAATGGAATAAGATCGGCACAGAATTCGGAACAAAGACCTATGGAATAACTATCCCGAAGGTCGCAGCCGATTATGATATGAAGGTAATAGCAAAGGACAGCGCCGGTAATACATCAGAAAAGATATTCACTGTTACCGTTGTTGAAAGCCTGCCCCTGACAAACATTTCATATCTCAATGCATACAATGTCAAGGTCGGAAAGACCGTGACCGCAGCAGGACGTTTTGTAGGCGGAACAAAGCCCTGTAAATACGAATTCTATTTCAAGCGCTCAGTCAATACCAAATGGAATCAGCTCAGCTACGGAAATGATCTGGGAACATATGCAAAGTTTACCCCCGTCACAGCGGCTGAATATGACATCAAGGTCATCGCTATTGATTCAAAGGGAACAAGAGCATCCAAGGTAATGAAGCTGACAGCTGAATAAAACTGAATAGCTGTTCCTTTTGCAGGACAGTAAAAAAGCCGGTGAACCTGAAAATTCACCGGCTTTGAATATTTGTTGGGTCATTATTCAGTAACGTTCACTTTCACCAGCACAGTGGAAATATGATATGACAGATCCCTCACCGTGACCTTGAACTGATATTCGCCTTTCTCCCAGGGATGATAAACAAATTCTTTCCCGCTGCGGTAATTGCGCAGGGTAACATAATTCCTGCTGCCGGGCTTTATCATTTTTATTTCATAGACATAACCGGATGTACCGCCGGCTGCGGCAAGATCAAAGGTGATGTCCTCACCATAGACGATACTGCCGGCTGAGGCAGTGGTTTTGTTTTTAAGCTTGTCAGCCTTTACGGTGAATGTGAATTCCTTGACCCTGATCGTACCCGAACCGTCTTTTGCATCGACCTTGATCCGGTATATGCCGGATTCCCATGGATGATAACTGAAGCTTGAATCACGGCTGAAGTTTTTGATAACGGCATATTCTGTTTCGGTAGGCTTGAGGGCGCGTATACGGTATTGATAGCATTTTGTGCCGCCGTCTGCATCAAAGCTGAAGCTGATATTTTCGCCGAAACGGATGGCTTTTCTGTTTATTTTCGATTTATTAACAACTTCATCGGCAGAAACATTGAAGTCCAGTATTTTATCACTGGTTTTTCCCGAGCCGTCCCTGACTGTGACCTTTACCTTGTAGGAACCCTTTGTCCAGGGAAAATAACTGCATCTGTCGCTGCTGCTGAATTTCTGCACGATGCCGAAGTTTTTTTCAGAGGGCTTTTTAACGGAGAACTGGTATTGATATTTGCTGTCCCCGCCGATGGCGCTGCCCTGGATATACACTTTTTCTCCGAAGCTGATCTCATTTTTCTGTATCGCTGAACGGTTGCTGAGGTTTACGATAAGCTCGCTGGGGGCTGAGTATACAGCGGTAAGGGATCTTGCAATCTGTGATTTGGTGGTCTGGACATTCCAGCGTATTTTGCAGTCGGAATAATTACCGTTACATTCTCCGTAGGTGACTATTTCCCCGTCGACGCCTGTGACAAATATCGAATGGGAATTATGCTTGAACCTGATAGCGTCCCCGGGCTTGAGCTTGCTGAGCGTAGTGCGGGGCCAAGAGGAATGATTGGCAGTTCCGTAACATTCATTGGCAAGCTTATTGACAAAACCCCAGCACTGGATGCCATAGAAGCTGTTGCACGTTCCCACCGGTCTGTACAATCCGCCGGATAAAGCGTGATGGCATGGCTTGTCAGTATAGCCGTCAGCATTGTTTCCTTTTTTGCCGACATGATTCCAGTATTTTCCGTCAGGAAATTTGTTCATCAGATAATTAAGATCGACCCTTGAAGCAGCGTCTGCTTTTATCTCTGCATCATGCCCCGTCAGACAGAAGCCGCAGAGCATGACCAGCGCAGAAAAAGCAACCGCCGCCGTTTTGAACAATGGTTTGAATGGTTTTTTCATTGTGTACCTCCATTTAATAATATTTCAGCTGCCCGCTGATATTCAACTGCAGCATCACGGTGCTTGTAATGATGTGATTATATCACAATCACTCTGACTTTTCAACCCTCACCACCGCCGCCGGTGTCATAATCGCGGGGGCAGCTCTGACAATGCTTTACTTTCGTTTCCGCGTATGATAGTTGGGTGGTAAGGGGGAAACAAATTTTAGTCAAGCCGGCTCTACGAAAACTCCCGGAATTATTTTATGCTAACCGCTGCTGCCGGCGGCGTTTCCGACAGGATACAGAATAAAGATTTGATTTACTACTTTTCAAATTACGATTTTTGAGTTATAATATTTTAAGCCGGGGATCGTAGGGCTGACAGAGAAATTATCTGTGTTTGCCTGAATAACAGACCGGCTGCAGGAGGTATAGAGATGAAAAAACCGGAGGAGATCTTTCTGGATTATTATAACGGTGTATATAAATACCTTCGCGGTATATGCGCAGACGAGGAGCTTGCTCAGAAGCTTTCGCAGGATACGTTTTTCCGCGCGAGCAAATCAATAAACAACTATAATGGTGAGACCAATGTAAGACATTGGCTGCTTGATATTATAAGGTATAAGTATTTCTTTTATAAGAGAGAAACGAACAGGCTTACCGGTGAAGAAAAGGAATGCCGGAGGGAAAGGTCATATCAGAATTTTGAAAAGATGATAAAAAACAAAGAGATCGCTCCGAAGCTTTACAAGGTGCTGAATACCATACAGGAGCCATACCGTGAGGTATATATGCTGAGGATGTTCGGAGGGATGTCCTTTAAAGACATAGGAAATGCAGGCTCCAAAAGTGAGCGCTGGGCGATAACTGCCTTTCACCGCGCAAACATGATGGTCAATGAAGGGCTGAAGGAGGAAAGCAAATGAAAACCGAATGCGGGATAATCAGGGATCTTCTGCCGGTATATGCTGAGAAAATGACAAGCGATGCAAGCACTGCGGCGGTGGAGGAGCATCTGAAGGAATGCGAAAAATGCCGTGAGCTGCTTGAGAGCATGAAAGCGCCGAATGCGGAGATATTGTTCAATACGGAAGCGGACCAGATGTTTCAGAATTATGTCAAGGCGCGCAACAGAAAAACAAGACTGAAGATGGCTGCGCTGGTTGCCATAGGTCTGGTGATAGCGCTGATAGTGCAGCTGCTGCCGGTGATATTTGCAACGGGCTTAGGTATTTTCGGATTCGGAAGTCCGGATATACACGTTGATTCAGACATAGCGAATTACGGCGATTACATAGGAAAGAAAGCCATAAAGCCATATGATAATAAATGGAATATGCGTGAGGAGATATTCCCGGAGAAGATCACAGAAAAAATGAAGGTCGAAGATTACAAGATGGTATATTATGATCCCTGGGATGCGCAGTGGCTGAGTTATCTTGTAGTTGAATATAACGACGAGGATTACAGGAAGGAGCTTGAGAGGCTTCACACATACAAATCCACGAAATATCTTGGCTATTACGGCACAACAGGCTTTGATAATGATTACGAGCTTGCAGCGATAGAAGCAGACAGTTATTATGGTTTTGTATATGCGCTTGATGCCCATAACGGAAAGATAGTATATGTAGAGATCATATTCTGCAACTACCAGATGGATCTGTACTATCCGGAGTACATACCCACAGATTACCTGCCGGAGGGCTTTGACGCAACGGATAACAACCCCTACAGACAGAGCCATATATAATCAGACGCGCTGACCGTCCCCATGACCGGCAGCCACGCCCCCGAAGCAATGGAGCGCAGCCGGCGAAGCAGAACGAACGCAAACGCACAGAAAAAGGAAAAACAACACCCCCGCAGACGCCAGAGAAGGTGTACAGCGGGGGTGAATTTTTTGCGGTATTTTTATTGGAATGGAAATAAAAGGCAAATAAAAAGTTGAACAAAATCTACAAAAAATATTGACAGATACGCAAAAAAATGATACTATAAATATAAGTAAGTGTTTTATTTTGGGCAAAAAACAGAGAAAGAGCTGCATTTGACCGCAGCGAAAACGGAACAGAGACAAGAAAAAGTGACATAAAAGGAAGCATAGACGAAGCCAAAAACGTAAAAGAAGAAACGAATAAACGGAAATGAAGAAACAAAAACCGTCACACACAGAACGACACAACGAAGGAGCTGAGTAACCGTGAAATACATCATATTCAAACATCCTCGTTCAATAAAAACCCGCATTCTTTCCGCCTTTTTGGCGTTTCTAATATTCGGACTTATGTTTACGAGTCTTTTTGAAAATTTTGGGTTTGACAAGGTAAAGGCAGTTACACAGGTTTCGGGTCCGAATATTGCTATGAATACAAATGAGACTGGCATTGATGGTATTTCGTATCCAGTATACAAATTCGCTATACCAAGCACCAGTCCAAACAGGGTTATTTTTCGTAAATCGAGTTCATGGGATATAGACAGAACACTTACGATAACATTGATAGGTAATGGACATGGATATGTGTATTATCCAACTACTGTGGTTGACAATGGTGGAACATCACATTCATACTATCCAAAGGTAGGTGACACAACCAGTGGTAGCAGAGGTTATGCTGTACAGGTTGCAGAACCATCCGGTGCGTCAATAAATTATTCTTTTACACAACATACAAGCAATAAGTTATATTTGAGCTTGAGTAGTAATGATAAGACAAATATGAAAGCGTTTTTCTTTAACTATCCTGATGGTTCGTATTATAAAAACGGTGTAGTTGCAACTGGAGTTGAAACATCAGTTGGCAGTGATTGGCCAAAAGCAAATAATGGCAATGGTACTTATACAGATGAAGGAAATACTAAATATTTCTATTCTTGGGATGTTCCGTGTATAAATGGTCAATATTTTAATAGAGTTGTTTTTTGGAATGATAATACAGAGAACTACTGGATAACTGACTGGATTGAACTCGATGCCAGTAATGATTATGGTAAAGGTAGAATTGTATATAGGGGTAGTGTGACAGAAACCAAATATACACCAAATGGAGAATTGTGTAATAATCCAAAAATCTATTCAAAAGAGTTAGCAACCCATGCTGATCAAGGTAGAAATCCAAAACAGATTGGGCATAGTTTTGATACTGCAGGTAATATCGAAAAGATTGAGGGAGCTGCAAATGGCGAATATTTATTTGATCAAGTGACATTCTCAGGCAGCGCAGTTACATCAGGCTCTACCACCTCCTGCACCACCACCTACCAACCGGAAGACCGGTATGATGATGCTGATAACTATATCTACATCAACGGCGTTTCTGACCCCCATATCAAATTCTTCGATTCAGGCAATAATGTTATCGGTTCGGGTACAGATGTAAGCACCTACGGCATAAAGCTGACGACTGCTGAATCCAGCGGAACTTATAGCGGTTACTACAAAATACGCCTGCCGAAAAATGCAGCTTC
>ONNU01000278.1 GCA_900319255.1 uncultured Eubacteriales bacterium | reverse complement strand
CTGGAAGATACTGGTAGAGCGTGCAATGAAGTCCGACAACAGCTGGACAAAATCCGCTACGGAATATATCAACCTTTATAAAGAAGTTATTAATGAATAAAATGTCAAAATGAATTGCTGCCTCCTGCGGCAATTCATTTTTGTAGAAACTGAGGTGAAACACTATGACAATAAAACGTATAGCAGCGATATTTATGAGTGCAGCGATGATAATGTGCTCAGCGGCGGCAGCTTCACCGGTTATAAGTGAAGGCAGCATTTCTGTAAATGCGGCATCATCGCTTACCCTTAGCAAGGGACAGATGTCCATGGGTCTTGGAGAGACCGTAAGGCTGACAGCCAATCAGAACGTTAAATGGAGAACCTCTGCGCCGAAGATTCTTACAGTAGATCAGAAGGGCAATGTGAAAGCAGCGGGCATGGGTACTGCATGGATAACTGCAAAAAACAGCAGTGGTCAGGAAAAGTCCTGCAAGATCACTGTAAAAAAGGCTCCCACATGGGTGAGTATCTCCAAAGGCACATTGACTTTGGGAGTAGGGGAGGAATACACTCTCAGCGCAGGTATTGCGTCTGATGCGGCATGCGCAAAGCGCACCTTCAGAACCAGCAACAGCAGTATTGTTAAAATGACAAAGACTGACTGGACAGGCAGCTTCAAGGCTGTAAGGCCGGGAACGGCATGGGTGACGGTGCGAACCTATAACGGTAAGGAAGCAAGCTGCAAGATCACGGTCAAAAAGGCGCCCACATGGGTAAGCATTTCAAAAAAGAGCATGACAATGAATGTTGGTCAGACAGCTACCCTCAGCGCAAGCGTAGCTTCTGATGCCGGATGTGCTCACCGTACCTTCCGCACCAGCAACAGCAGTATTGTGAAGATGACAAAGACCGACTGGACAGGCAGCTTCAAGGCTGTAAAGCCCGGAACGGCATGGGTGACGGTACGTACCTACAACGGCAAGGAAGCAAGCTGTAAGATAACCGTTGTAAAAAATGACTGGCGTACCTTATATAAGAATGAGCTTAAAAAGCTTCTGAGAGAGAATAGCAACTTATCATACCAGAAATTCGATCTCCTTGATATCAACAATGACGGAACACCGGAGCTTTTTGTAGGAACCGGCGGATTCAGGCAAGCTTGCTGTTATGTATACACCTGCGTGAATAATAAGCTGTACCAGTTCAAGCCTCTTTCGTCTTATGGAGATATTAGCTATAATATGAAAAAAGGATATCTGTCAGGGAGCAATGGCATGCATTTTGGAGTAATAGTCGGAAAGGTATATAAGCTGAATGGTACGAGATTAGATGAAGTATTCTCTTCCTACAGCGATAGGGCATCTTATGAGACAGCTGACGAATGGAAGGCTGTATACAAAATTAATGATAAAAAAGTTACTATAAGTGAATACCAGAATCAGATGAGTAAAATGTATACTCCTGAAAGTGACTGGGTATTCATGCAGCGCAGATTTGATATGAATAATAGTTCGATAGATTATAATATAGATAATTACAGATAATGCTGTTAAAACAGGTCACACTACCGTGCATAATAATGAAAATTTGAAAAACAAATTGACATCAGGTTACAGCGGTGATATAATTATTTTGGTGTGAAAACACTTACTTTTTTGAAAGGAATGATAACTTTGAGAATTACGAAAAAAATCGCTGCTGCTGCATTGGCGGCTGCGGTCACAGCTTCTGCGTTCAGTATCACTGCGCTGGCTGCGGGTGACAGATTCAAGAAGGATGAAACCGTAAAGGTATCAAGCAATAAGCTTATCGCTTATCTTGATGAATCTGAATTTGGTCTTGTTGACAGTGCGGAAAACCTTCTTCTTTACGAAGGAGCATCCATTGGTCTTACATCCAGATGCTATCTGAAGGTTGACGACAACATCGGAGTAATAGGTGAGCTTGAAGCAAATGCCGATGACGAGAATAATGTGATCACCACAAAGGATACTTACAGGAAAATCCAGTTCGACAGAACTCTCACACTTATGGGCGCTGCAACACCTGATGAGGCTGATACTCTTGAGGTACGCGCAAAGGTCACAAATACCGATGAGGAAAGCCATGAAGTCGGTCTGAGAGTAATGCTGGACACAATGCTGGGGAATAACGATGACGCTCCTTTCAGATCTATCGAGGGCGATGAGATCACAACAAGAAAGCAGTTTGAAGGCGAAGATATCCCCATGTTCTATCAGGTATTTGATGATCTTCTCAATCCGCAGATCATTACTGAGGGTAAGTTCCTTGGCGGTTCAATGAAGCCTGATATTGTTCAGTTCAATAATTACGCCGTTTCAAGTAGATCGACTGACAACTTTATTCCCCATGTAGAAGAAGAGCTTAATATCGGCGACAGTGTTGTAAATGCTATATGGAATCCGGTAACACTTGCTCCGGGTGAAACAAAGGAATACGTTCTTTACTATGGACTTTCATCCCTTGATGTTTCCAGCGATACAGATCTTGTACTCGGCGCTACAAAGGTAACAAAGAATTTCGTTATCAACGAGGACGAAACAGGCTACAACAAGGTTAATATCGTTTCTTATGTTCAGAACAAGAGCGATATTGAGCTTTCCGATATCACAGTATCTCTTGATCTTCCCGAAGGCGTTACAACATTTGACGGTTCTACAGAAAGAAAGGTAGCTTCACTTCCCGTAAACAGCGTAAAGCAGCAGAAGTGGCAGCTGGTTGCAGAGCCATCAGGCTATGACAGAACAGTAAGCGTTACAATCAAGGCTAACTGCGAGCAGACAGGCGATGCTACACCTATCACCTATACATATCTTATCCCCGGCATCGAAAGCCTTATCCCTGAGGAGTCTTCAGAGGATGAGTCCAGCGAGGAATCAACAGAGGAGTCCAGCGAAGAGTCCGTTGAGGAATCCAGCGAGGAGTCCAGCGATGTTCAGGGCGAGGAGTCCGAGGTAAGTGACGGCGAAAGCAGCGCAGAGTCTGAGACCAGCGAGGAAAGCGAAGCAAGCCAGACCAGCGAGACAAGCACAGAGTCTGAGCAGGGTTCAACAACCTCCGGTACAGCTTCATCAACAGCTTCAACCACAACCACAACAACCTCAACAACTACTACCACAGGCACAACATCTACAGTTGAGACCTTCGCAACCGGCGCAGCAGTACCCGCATTTGCACTTCTTACAGCAATTGCAGCTGCAGCAGCAGGCGTAATCTTCATCTCAAGAAAGAAGAAGAGCGAAGACTGATAAACAAAGCTTAACAGAACACATCCGCAGGCATTGGCTAAGGCTTATGCCTGCGGTTTTTCGTTGCCGTTTTCATTCAGGATATACCTGAAATCATAAAGCGCAAGGCTGAAGCAAGCCCTCCTTGACCGCTTCGGCGAAGATGTCAGTTTCAGGGAGCCGGAAAAAAAGAAACACCGGACAGGTGATAAACCTATCCGGAGCTTTACAAAAAAGTTTTCTGATTCAGATAGCAAAAGTCCGGATTACCTCACCCTACCGATCCCCCGCGCGTTGGACAGAAAGCAGAAACACGATAAAACCCACCCACGTGGAGCGAATCGGGGGATGATAAGGAAAAGGGATTTCAAAAGGGGAAAACCTTAAGAGGGGGGCGCAGCCCACCTCTTGTGGTTCTCCCCTTTTGTCCGCAGCGGCT
>ONNU01000157.1 GCA_900319255.1 uncultured Eubacteriales bacterium | reverse complement strand
TCCGAGATGGCCGAAGGAGCACGATTGGAAATCGTGTAAACGCTAACCCCGTTTCGAGGGTTCGAATCCCTCACTCTCCGCCAGAAACGCCCCCCTCGCTTACGCTTGGGGGGCTCAAATAATAAAGAATAAAGAATAAATAAAAAATAAGAATGAACTCAGAGGGGGCGTTTCTGTATTATTATTTATTCTTTATTCTTTTTTCTTTATTCTTTAATTTCCGGTTTTCAAAAATCGGAATCAGCGAAACAAGCAGCGGTAAGCAATAATCTATTAGTTAAAAATTTTTATTCCGGTAGTTCAGTACCTATAAAAATATCTTTTTCTACGCTGTTTCCAAAGAAAAATGTATTATTCATTTTTTAGCTTACAGTCTTAATTCTTCAGTTTGCTTTGTCGGTTTTGCTTATAACCCATAGCATGACTGATATGTAAATGATTTTCTATTCTTTTATTCATTAAAAATCCCCTGCAATATCCAAATCATCACTCATCCTACTATCAAAATAAATACAGGCAGCAAGGCTTGATGCCCGCTGCCTGTTTATTTGTTTTATATGAAATTTTCGCAGTGCTTTTATGCTCAGCTGAAATATTTTACTCCGCTCTCGAACAGCTTCTGATCCTTTTCAAACGGGGTGTTGAAATACAGATCCTTGCCCTTGCGCTCGGAATGTCCCATTTTGCCCAGAACTCTGCCGTCCGGGCTGGTGATGCCTTCGATTGCGCAGACAGAACCGTTGGTATTGAATGCAATGTCGCCGGAGGGCTTGCCCTCGAGGTCAACATACTGGGTCGCGATCTGTCCGTTCTTTATGAGTGTATCAAGCATCTCATCGCTTACTACAAAACGTCCCTCGCCATGTGAGATCGGGATAGAGAAGATATCTCCTGCATTAACGCCTGACATCCACGGGGATTTTACTGAGGTCACTCTTGTGTATGCCATGTGTGAGATATGTCTGCCTATGGAATTGTATGTGAGCGTTGCATCGTCCTCTTTAAGCTCCCTGATCTCGCCGTAGGGTACAAGTCCCAGCTTGATAAGCGCCTGGAAGCCGTTACATATGCCCAGCATCAGTCCGTCACGGTTTTTCAGAAGCTCGTTTACTGCTTCGCTTACTCTCGGGTTGCGGAAGGTGGTTGCAATGAATTTGCCCGATCCGTCCGGCTCGTCGCCGCCTGAGAAGCCGCCCGGAAGCATTATCATCTGCGATTCATTGATAAGCCTTACCATCTCGTCTATGGTCTCTTCAATAGCGTTGGGTGTCAGGTTGCGCACAATAAGAAGCTGCGGATCCGCGCCTGCCTTTGCAAATGCTCTCGCTGTGTCTACCTCGCAGTTTGTGCCCGGGAATACGGGGATGAATACCTTGGGCTTTGCTGTCTTTATAACGGGTGAGGAGGTATTTCTCTCTGTGTAAAGGGGAACATCTTTCGTTACAGCAGGGCATTTTGCCTTTGAGGGGAATACGCCCTCAAGCTTGCTTTCCCATGTGTCGATAAGCTCGTCAATGGAAAGCTCTGCGCCGTTTACGGTGATAGTCTCCTTTTCTGTCGTTGTGCCAAGCTCATAGTAAAGCACATCACTGCCAAGCTCTGCTCCATCTGCAAGCTCCAGAATGAGCGAGCCTGAAAGCGGAGCGTAAAGCTCATCCTCTGTAAGCTCCTTTGCAAAGCTGAAGCCGATCTTATTGCCGAAGGACATCTTTGCAACAGCAGCTGCTGCGCCGCCCTCCTTTACTGTGGATGCCGCAAGAACCTTGCCCTCATTCATAAGAGCATATACTGCGCAGTACATATCCTTGAGCTTTTCCCAATCGGGCAGCATTGCCGCCTTATCCTCAGGAACGGGTACATATATTACTTTTGAGCCTGCCTTTTTGAATTCAGCAGAAATTGTCTTTGAAGCCTTTGTCATTGCTACTGCAAAGCTTACAAGTGTAGGGGGAACATCCAGATCTTCAAAGGAGCCGGACATACTGTCCTTGCCGCCGATGGAGGGAAGTCCCATCTTTATCTGCGCTACAAGAGAGCCTAACAGCGCAGCAGCAGGCTTGCCCCAGCGCTCGGGTACATCGTGAAGTCTTTCAAAATATTCCTGGAAAGTCAGTCTTGCAGTCAGGGGGTCAGCGCCGATGGCAAGAAGCTTTGACAGGGATTCGGTAACAGCAAAGGCTGCTCCGTGGAAGGGGCTCCATTTTGCGATACCCGGAATATAGCCGAAGGACATGGCTGTTGCATCGTCTGTTTCACCCTCCAGCAGCGGTATCTTTGCTGCCATTGCTTCCTCGGGCGTAAGCTGGGTCTTTCCGCCGAAGGGCATCATTACCGTTGCTGCGCCGATACTTGCGTCAAAGCGCTCTGCAAGTCCTCTCTGTGAGCATACCTCAAGTCTCGAAAGGTTCTCCTTAAAGCTTTCGGCTGCGCTCTTTCCCCTGAGTATCTCAGGAGCGTGGGTGCGGTAATTCTTTTCTGCATCAGGCGCTGTGATATGAGCCTTTGCAACCTGTGTAACGCCGTTTGTATTGAGGAATTCCCTGCTCAGGTCAACGATGGTCTTTCCTCTCCAGTTCATTGTCAGGCGGGGATTCTCGGTAACAACAGCAACTGCGGTCGCCTCAAGATTCTCCTTGTCAGCCTCAGCAATGAATCTTTCCACATCCTTCTTTTCAAGCACAACTGCCATTCTTTCCTGTGACTCGGAAATTGCCAGCTCTGTGCCGTCAAGACCGTCATATTTCTTTGTGACCTTATCAAGATCAACGGTCAGTCCGTCTGCAAGCTCACCGATGGCAACGCATACGCCGCCTGCGCCGAAATCGTTGCAGCGCTTTATCATTGTAGAAACCGTCTTGTTTCTGAAAAGTCTCTGGATCTTTCTTTCTGTGGGAGGGTTGCCCTTCTGTACCTCTGCGCCGCAGGTCTCGATGGAATCCATTGTATGAGCCTTTGAGGAGCCTGTTGCTCCGCCGCAGCCGTCACGTCCGGTTCTTCCGCCAAGAAGAACGATGATGTCATCCGGCGAGGGCACGCCTCTTACAACATTTTCCTTTGGTGATGCGCCGATAACTGCGCCGATCTCCATTCTCTTTGCAGCATAACCGGGATCATAAAGCTCCACTACCTGACCGGTTGCAAGTCCGATCTGGTTGCCGTAGGAGCTGTAGCCCTGAGCTGCGCCGGTAGTGATCTTTCTTGAGGGGAGCTTGCCCTCCATTGTCTTTTCAAAGGGAACTGTAGGATCGCCTGAGCCGGTAACACGCATTGCCTGATAAACATAAGCGCGTCCTGAAAGCGGGTCACGGATTGCGCCGCCGAGACAGGTAGCTGCGCCGCCGAAGGGCTCGATCTCTGTGGGGTGGTTATGGGTCTCATTCTTGAACTGTACCAGCCACTGCTCTGTTTTGCCGTCGATAGTAACGGGAACCTCAATTGAGCAGGCGTTGATCTCATCGCTCTGGTCAAGATCGGGGATCAGCCCTCTTTTTCTGAGAAGCTTCATTCCCACGAGAGCCATATCCATGAGAGAAACATCCCTTGTGCTGTCCTTGCCGTAGATCTCCTCACGGCTTTCATAATAAAGCGCAAGAGCGTCCTCGATAGTCTTTGTAAGCTCTGTTTTTTCTATTTCAATTTCTTCAAGTCTTGTAAGGAAGGTGGTATGACGGCAGTGATCCGACCAGTATGTATCAATAACACGAAGCTCGGTCACAGTAGGATCCCTGTGCTCGTCATCACGGAAATAATCACGGCAGAATTTGAGATCGGAAAGGGTCATTGCAAAGCCCATGCTGTCGAAATAATCCTTCATCTGCTGATCGTCCCATTTAATAAAGCCCTCGACAACTGCCACATCAGCAGGAACCTCAGCCTTCATATCAAGGCTTTCCGGCTTATCAAAGGAAGCCTGTCTGGATTCCACAGGGTTGATGAGATAATTCTTTATCTTATCGAAATCGCTGTCGGTGATACTGCCCTTCACGCCGATAAGCTTAGCGGAAACGACCTGAGGTCTTTCCCCCTGAGTCAGAAGCTGGACGCACTGAGCGGCGGAGTCAGCTCTCTGATCATACTGACCGGGAAGGTACTCCATAGCGAAGAACCGGAAATCCTTATCCTCCGGCAGTATCTCGTCATAAACCACATCAGCATTAGTTTCGCTGAGGATAGTTTTCTTAGCCTTTTCAAAATCCTCGCCCTCGATACCGTCGATATCATAGCGGTTGATAATTCTTACCCTTTCAACAGCGGTCAGACCCAGACTTTTCTGGATATCAGCTGTGAGGTTAGAAGCCTCGACATCGAAGCCGCTGCGTTTTTCCACAAATATTCTTTTTACTGCCATATAAATCCCCAATCTCCGAATCTTATCGGTTAATTTAGAGACTGCCGTTCAGGAAAGCACCCCTCCCCTCCGGCGAGCCTTTTACAGATAAATATATTCTATCATATTTTTCCCGACATTTCAATATTGTAGTGCCCGGCTCCGGCGGCCGGCGTGCCGCCGGTGTCATGTTCGCGTTGTAAGTTATGACCATGCAAGCCTTTTCCCTCGCGATTGTAAGATTGTTCTATTGGC
>ONNU01000204.1 GCA_900319255.1 uncultured Eubacteriales bacterium | reverse complement strand
GATTCCGAAAAAAAGTTGACCCTTTTCAGTCAACTTCTGAGAAAAAAACTTTTGAGAAAAATATCGGGAAAAACTATGCAAAACGACTAACCTTAAAGAATCAGGAATTGTTTGAAATTTGGAATTCAAAAAAAGAGCCTTACGAAGAAAGCAACCGTTCTTCGTAAGGTTTTTTGATTTAATTATTTTGTCGTGAAAACGATGTCAGGCGTTTATCATATTGAGTATGGCAGACTTTGATGCTACGCCTACTGATCTGTCGATCTGCTTGCCGTCCTTGAAGAACAAAAGCGTTGGAATACTCTGGATGCCGAATTGTGCGGCAAGCTCAAGCTGCTCGTCAACATTTACCTTGCCGACCTTTACGTTGTCGTTTTCCTCCGCTATCTCGTCTACTACGGGGGAAAGCATACGGCAGGGGCCGCACCATGCTGCCCAGAAGTCGATCAATACCGGCTTGTCAGAATTAAGAACTTCGTTTTCAAAATTTTCAGCTGTTATTTCGATTGTCATGATGATCTCTCCTGTCTTTGATTTTTGCGTACTTACTGCGGGTCTTACTTTCTGGCTTTTTTATTTTTTCTCTTTTCTGCTTTTCTTTCAAGCTCCTCCTGCTCCTCAATGCTGTCTTTCAGAGCGACTGCCTTGTAATTGATAAGAGCCTTTACAAACTGGGGATGCTTTTCTGTAAATTCAGCCTCAAGCTCGGGATGACGCATGATATAACGCTCCTGCTGTATCGCATAGATATCTCCGGCTGTCAGCGCAAACAGAAGAATGTACAATATGACCGATATAACAGCTCCCAGTCCGATGGTGGGATATACTGCAAAGAATATCATAGCTATGCACACCGGACAGCAGATCGCTGTATATACATTCTTGACATGGCTGCGCTTGTCGAAGGTGGCAATGAAAAATCCAACTACCGGCAGTATCGCCAATGCAAACATCATTATTCCTGAAACGATTAT
This sequence comes from uncultured Eubacteriales bacterium, assembly GCA_900319255.1. Classification (GTDB taxonomy): domain Bacteria; phylum Bacillota; class Clostridia; order Oscillospirales; family Acutalibacteraceae; genus UBA1213. Next base: position 1,754 of record ONNU01000204.1, on the reverse strand, counting down.
CCCGCCTACATCCTCTGAGGGAAGATCATTCAATGCGCCCCCCAGCACGATCTGTAAAGCCGACTGGGAAATAGTTACCGTTGCGCAAAGAAGATGCTGAGCCTTCAATGTGGCTTCGTTTACCGCTTTTACAGAAGCTTCGGTATATTCGTTCCTGTTCAGCTCCTTTGATTTTGTGATAAGGGGCATTATTTTGTCGATATTAACACCGGTGGTGATGTGATAGCTCCAGTCAAAGGTCGCGGAGGATACTGCCACATCCGAGCTGCTTTCAGGTACGGCTTCACCGTTCTTTTTCAGCGAATCAAGAGCTTTCTGAAGCTCCTCTGCCGCCTGGTCGATCTGAGCCTGATCTGCATATCTGAGGGTAGCGCTTGAAAGGTCGCTGCCTATTGACAGATCGTCCCTGATATACAATGTCGTTGTCATAAAGGGCATTGAAAGCAGAAAGATGAGAATAACATAAGTCCATACCATAACAAGTCTGATTATATGCGAGGGTGTTTTCAGAAGCTTTTTCCTCTTTTTGCGGGGAGGCTTCGGAGGCTTTTTCGTCTTTCCCTTCGCAGCAGCCAGACCTGCCTTTTTTGACGCTGTTTCATTATCCTTTTTTTCTTTTTTCATATTATTTCCTTTCAGGGTATATTTATTCACCCGGAATGACAAAGGACAGTCCGGGTATCCTGCTGTGATCAGATATTACCGAATTTCTCCTTATAGCTTTCGATAGATTCCTTGATGATCTCCACAGCCTCATCTCTGCCTCTTACCTCATCAACAACAGTTTCCTTGTTTTCGAGAGCCTTATAAACAGAGAAGAAATGTATCATTTCATCAAAAATATGCTTGGGCAGCTCATGGATATCGGTATATGTATTGTAGGTAGGATCATTGAAGGGGATAGCTATTACCTTATAGTCATTCCTGCCGTTATCCAGCATTGTGATATAGCCGATGGGATAGCACTGTACAAGGGTCAGGGGATAGATGACCTCTGAGCAGAGAACAAGCACATCCAGCGGGTCAAGATCCTCAGCATAGGTGCGGGGGATAAAGCCATAGTTTGCGGGATAGTGAGTTGAAGTATAGAGTATCCTGTCGAGCTTGAGCAGACCGCTTTGCTTATCAAGCTCATACTTTGCCTTGCTGCCCTTAGGGATCTCGATAACACACATAAAATCTTCAGGAGTGATCCTTGAAGAGTCCATATCATGCCATATATTCTGCATAAAAACAGCTCCTTAAATATTTATTATCCGCCTGCGTTCAGTAATTACAAGCAAAAACCACCGCAGACAAAACCATATCATAATTATAGCACAATTTTTTCTGAAATACTATAGTATTTAGTGTATTTTTTACATATTTAACAAATTTTCATCCCTGCACGCCTGTAAGCGTCAGGCAGTAGCTGAATTTGTTTATAGTGGTTAGTATTATGCGAAGCTGTGAAAATGACATCTGCGATGTTCCGCTTTCGTTCGTTGAGCCATGCTTCATTGGCATTTCTGCTTTGGTGAAATCAAAAGGTGGAAACCACAAGGGGGTTCCCCCCCCCCACGTTTTCCCCCTTTTGCAATCCCCTTTAATTAATCCCTGAGATAGCCAGTCTTCAGCAGCTAAGAATTATTTCATTGCTAATCTGAAAACCTTTTCGGTAAATTCAATTTCTAATCACTAACCACTAATTCAATTCCAAATTCCACTTGCCAACTTCCAAATTCAAATAAATTCCTAATTCCTCATTCAGACCT
>ONNU01000119.1 GCA_900319255.1 uncultured Eubacteriales bacterium | reverse complement strand
TTAAGATTGGCAACGAAAAACTATCGCAGACCGACAAAAAAATGCCGCCAATAAATAATCTTACAATCGCGAGGAAAAACCTTGCATGGTAATAACTTACAACGCGATCTTGACACCGGCGGCACGCCGGCGGCCGCCGGTTGACTTGAAAGGGGAAAAGTAGTATTATAGTGGGGAGAGGAAAAGATGGGATTCAGATGGAAAAATGAATTGAAAAAGGAGATCGGATATTATGAATACCTTTCAGTCAAGAAGAATTGTGGTCAAGGTGGGAACCTCTACACTGACCTATGAAAATGGAAATGTTAATCTGAGAAATCTTGAAAAGCTCTGTAAGGTGCTGAGCGATCTGCATAACAGCGGAAAACAGGTCATTCTCGTAAGCTCAGGCGCTATCGGTGTCGGCGTGGGTAAGCTCGGCATTAAAAAACGACCTACCGAAACCAAGGAAAAACAGGCGCTCGCTGCTGTCGGTCAGTGTGAGCTGATGTTCCTTTATGATAAATTTTTCGGTGAATATAATAATAACGTGGCTCAGATACTTCTTACAAAGGATATCGTACTGAATGAGCTTTCAAAACAGAATGTTGTCAATACCTTCCAGACACTTCTTGAAATGGGTATCATCCCGATCGTTAATGAAAATGATACAGTCGCTACCGATGAGCTTATCGGCGCAAATTTCGGTGATAATGATAATCTTTCGGCAATTGTCGCTGATCTTGTGGGCGCAGATCTGCTTATTATACTGACTGATATTGACGGCTTGTATGAATCAGACCCGAGAAAAAATCCTGACGCTGAAAGAATCGAGATCGTTGAATTTATCGACGATCATATCCGTGAGATCGCCGGGGATTCCGGCAGCAACAGGGGTACGGGGGGTATGTCGACTAAAATAACCGCCGCCGCTGCCGCAACAAGCGCTGGTATCAATACCTGTGTTATGAGCGGCGCAGATCCCGCAAAGATATATAAGCTCCTTGAGGGCAAGCGTATCGGGACATTCTTTGTGGCTGAGGAAGGCAAGATCTGATCCGGCTTTGCCGTATGGCTTTTCAGCATAATAAAATAAATAAGGGCTGAAGCTAATACCGTGATGGCATTTAGGCGCAGCCCTGTAATAAACGGAGGTAATTAACATGACTTTGATCGAACAGATGGGGCAGGCTGCAAGGATCGCTTCAAGACAGCTTGCTACCGCAGGAGAATTGAAAAACGACGCTCTTAAAGCGATCGCCGGAGCGCTCAGACAGAATGCAGATAAGATCATCGAGGCTAATAAGACCGATCTTGAAAACGGAAAAGCAAACGGTCTTTCTGCTTCGCTTCTTGACAGACTTATGCTTGACCAGAAGCGTATTGATGGTATTGCGAAGGGTGTGCTGGAGGTGGCAGCTCTCAAGGATCCTATCGGAGATGTCATCAGCGGCGGAGTTCGTCCCGGCGGGCTAAGGATCACCAAGGTGAGAGTTCCTCTCGGCGTTATCGGCATCATTTATGAGGCTCGCCCCAATGTTACGGCTGACGCTGCTGTCCTTTGCCTGAAAAGCGGAAACGCAGTTATCCTCAGAGGCGGCAAGGAAGCTATCAATTCAAATAAATGCATTGCAAATATCATGCGTGATGCTATCGAAACTGCAGGTCTCGATAAAAACTGCATCCAGCTTATCGAGGATACCTCCCGCAGCTCCTCCACAGAGCTTATGGGTCTTGTGGGATATCTCGACGTTCTTATCCCCAGAGGCGGAAAGGGTCTTATCCGTGCAGTAGTTGAAAATGCAAAGGTACCTGTAATAGAGACCGGCGCAGGAAATTGCCATGTCTATGTTGATGAAAAGGCTGATATCGAAATGGCAGCCAATATCATATATAATGCAAAGACCTCCCGTCCTTCTGTTTGCAACGCTATTGAGACAATACTTGTGCATGAGGCTGTTGCAGAAAAGGCTCTTCCTGCTATCAAGGCAAGACTTGATGAAAAAAATGTTGAGCTGAGGGGCTGCGAAAGGACAGCCGCTATCCTTGGCGACTGCGTTGTTCCCGCTGATGAAAGCGACTGGGAAACAGAATACGGCGATTATATCCTTGCCGTAAAGGTCGTTTCATCCTATGACGAGGCTCTGGATCATATCGCAAAATATTCTAGCGGTCACAGTGAATGTATAATTACCGATGATTATAAGGCAGCAAAGAGATTTACGGAAGCTGTTGATGCAGCTGCGGTTTATGTAAATGCTTCAACACGCTTTACAGACGGCGGTATGTTCGGACTTGGCGCTGAGATCGGTATTTCCACCCAGAAGCTTCATGCAAGAGGTCCTATGGGTCTGAATGAGCTTACTTCAATGAAATTCGTTATCGAAGGCGAAGGTCAGGTAAGAGTCTGATTTTCTCATAAAATAATACACAAGCGCAGCAAACGTACAGAATAAAATCATGCACGTTTCTGCGCCTGTCCCTACATTAAAAGATAAAACAGCGCCAGCAGCAGACTCTGATCGCCCCCCTCATCCATCAGAAGTATGATGAGAGCAAGGATGATGGTGCGGTCCCTGTCTTTAAGAAGCTTTGAAAGCAGTCCGCCGCTGTCCGGCTGGGCGGGAGGCGCAGCCTCTGCGCTATCATCCGGAACTGCTTTTTCAGCGGGAGCTTCCTTCTTTTCGGGAGCTTCACTGTGAGGAGGAGGCGGGGGCTTTGAGCGGCTCTGATCATCCCTGGCTGCTCCTTTGAAGCTGTTTCTCATTTTTTCAAATTCGCTGATATCCATGCTCTCACCTCGCTTGTCGTGGCTGAGTTATCCCTTCGTCAGAACCTCACCCGTATTTTTTCGCCGGAGATATCCCGGCAGCTGCTTCAGCTGAAAACCGTTTTGATCGCAGGCAGCATGCGCATCAGGGAAAGCAGTCTTATACTGCTGTCGATCCTGCTCTGCCGCTTTTCGCTGAGAAACGGTCTGAGCGCCGATAAAAGCCTTGTGCTTTCATCCTCTGCGTTCATCGAGGACAGCAGGGGAGTCAGCTTCATCATCATCCCCAGCATATCCGGTGAAAGCCCGCCCAAAGTACTTTGCGCAGCCGGCATCGGAGCCGGTGGAGCTGCGGGGACCGCTGAGGCTGAGGATGTGGCTGAGGCTGAGGCGGGGGACGGGGCAGACCCGCCCGTGGCAGCGCCTGCGCCTGCGCCCATACCAAGCATATCGCCGAGAGAGCGTATCTGTTCCATCATTGACGGATCGGAAAGGATATCACCGATCTTCTGGGAAAGGTCATCCATCCTTATTCTCTCCCATCAGCTTTCTGAGCAGAGCCTGAGCCTGGGGAGTATTGAGGATCTGCCGGGTTTTATCCTTATCCGCAAGAATATTCTGCACCTGTCTGCGCTGATCGCCTGAAAGACCTTCAAAAAGCTTCTGAGCCTTGTTTTTATCCATATTAATCCCTCCCCGGAATATTAAACTAAAACTCCATTTTCGCAGTTATCGCCTATCGCCTTGCGCCGGCTTTCATAAGCATACCGCATGAGGTATGCCGGCTGAACCGGTGTTACGAATAAATGCAGTAATTGATCCTGAAAGAATGACTATGCGGAAAGTAAAGCCATAGGTGTGGCGCTTTCGCAGATGATTTCATTCCTGTTACATACTATGCTGAATACGAGAAAATATGAACTGAGGTGATCGTCTTATGAAAATACTCATCTTTTCCGACAGCCACGGTGATCTTGACGCGATGAGGGCTATCACAAGAAAAAACCGCCGCGCAGATGCGATAATCTTCTGCGGCGACGGAGTAAGGGATTTCAATCAATTGAGAGGGCTGTTTCCGGACAAGGAGTATTTCGGAGTGACGGGAAACTGCGATTGGTACAGTGATTATCCCGCATATGATGAAATAGAGCTTTGCGGGCTGCGGATATTCCTGACCCACGGTCATATGTTCGGCGTAAAGAACGGCATTTCGAGGATCGTCGATATGGGACGAAATAACGGCTTCAATATAATCATTTTCGGACACACTCATCAGCAGCTCACAACAGTAGAGGGCGGCATGATGATAATAAACCCCGGCTCAGTGGGCTATCATAATGAATATGTCATCCTGGATATCAACGAGGACACCGGCGAGGTCGCCGCCACAGAATACCCCCGCTCCGATATCCCGCCTCTGAAAATGAGGTTTAGTGATTAGTGATTTGTAAGCTTGGCGCAGGAGATAAGAGTAAGTGATGCAGGTATTGCCGGCTTGATGAATAAATAATAATGAATAATAAAAGACCCCTCAGACACGACGAAAGCTGTGGCTGAGGGGTCACTAATCATTTTTGAGTTTTCAGTCTTTAGTTAGTCAGCTTTAACCGGCTCATATGGCTTCGGGTCATCCCGTTACAGAATGACCTGATGGTTGTTATTTTGTTTCTTCAGAATCAGTGATGAAGCTTTTTGCTAAATTCATAACTTCTTTTCTCTGCTTCGGAGAAAGATTGCGGACAACAAAGAGAAGCTCAACCTCATACTTCGTTGTTGCATGAGTACGGTACTTCAGACTGTCCTCGTCAGCCGGTCCGGAATGGATCTCGGCAACAGCAGCCTCAAGCTCCTGCTCAACACCCTGAAGAAGCTGGGTATAATTGATATTATATACCTTCGCTATCTTGATGAGCGTGTTGATGTCCGGCTTTGTTTTGCCGGTCTCGTAATAAGTGTAGGTGGATCTTTCAATCTTAAGGCGATCCGCTACCTGCTGCTGAGTGAGTCCGCACTCGTGCCTGTAGTATTTAAGCCAGTAAGATATCATGCTGTACATTTTATAACCCCCATTCTATAGATTTAATGTACCTCTATGGTAATATTATATAATAATTTATTGCTTTTGTCACGCATATGGAATTAAAGTATCATTAATTCTACAAATCGTACAAAAAACCATACAAAAATTATTGGATTAATTGTAAGAATAGGTACATGATATAATAATCTATCTAAATCAGACCGCGTTTTAACAGCATTTCGACTATGTTTTTATATGAAAATATAGCTGAAGTTGAAAATAATTATGATTATTATTTCTTTGTTGAAAATGCTGATATAAATTTCATATTAATGATTATTTATTCAGAAATCAGGTCATATTCCAGTAGAATAAACGACTTTTGTGAATAAAAATCATTTTTTGATATATTTGTGCATTATTGTGTTACTATTTCATGTTTTCCGCATGAAATAAAGACTTTTTGAGAGTTGAAAGCTGAAATTTCTGAGATTGTCAGCTTGAAAGCTCCCGGATGATCCTGTCGGCTTCTTTCATATCGGCAGCGTCGATTCCCTTGCGCAGAGCGTCACGGTCGGCGTCCGGAAGATCGCTCACAAGGGTATCTGTAGAAAAAAGCACCCTTCCGTCTCTTTTGCGGTAGAGGGCGACCCTGCCGGAAAAGGAGGAGATGATATACCCCGGCTCACCGCTGAGGCTGCTGCCGGAGGGGGAGGAAACGGTATTTTCATCAGAAGCAGCGCCGAATGTTCCGGGTGTGAGATAAGATGTAATTATGACCGACGAGATAAGTATCGCCCCTGTAACGATAATAATATTTTTCATAATAACTCCTCATTTCTGCTTTGGATCCTGTGTATTTATTTTTGGATAAAATATCGTAATTATTCACTGACATTAAATTATTTTTTTACAAATTCACAGTTATTCAAATACATTTTTAAATTTTCAAAAAACTTATTCCATTTTTCTGTTTTTATGATATAATAGACAGTGTGTATATCAAGGAAACGCCTGCTTTTTGCATATAAGCGTTTTTAAAACATGGCATACTATCAGCAGGAACGCTGCGCGCAGTGTTTCTGCCGGATGCAGGAAAGGATAATTCGGTCAATAATACTTCAGGAGGTAAGATCTTTCTATGAGAAAAACTGACATTAGTCATTATAATGATGAAGCAGCCTCAGGATCAGCAGTCTCCACGGGTACTGCTGTCAGCGGAGTCCTCGCCGGAGTCGGCAAGTTCCTTCTGACTGCTTTGGGTATTATTCTCATCACCTCGCTCGTTATCGGTATCTCGATGATCGTTTATGTCATCGGTATAGCCAGCGAGCCTCTCAATATCAATCTTAACAAGATCAAGCTTTCACTTACAAGCTTTGTCTATGTAAAGAATGATGACGGGGAATATGAGAAGTATCAGGAGCTGTATTCAGGTGAAAACAGAGTCTGGGTCAAGTTTGAGGATATCCCGAAGAATATGATCGAGGCTCAGGTAGCGATCGAAGATAAGCGTTTCTGGGAGCATGACGGTGTTGACTGGTACCGTACAGGCGGCGCCATTTTCACCATAGCTACAGGAAAGACCCAGTTCGGTGGTTCAACGATCACCCAGCAGCTTATCAAGAACGTGACCGATGATAACGAGGTAAGCCTTACCCGTAAGCTCAGGGAGATATTCCGTGCCCTGAAGCTTGAGGATGAATATACCAAGGACGATATCATCGAAGCATATCTTAATATCGTAAACTACGGCGCAGGCTGCCGTGGTGTTCAGTCGGCGGCTGATATCTATTTCAATAAGAGGATACAGGACTGTACTCTTGCAGAATGCGCAGCTATCGCCGGCATTACCCAGAACCCTGTTGCTCTTAACCCCCTTGATTATCCCGACGCCAACAAGGAACGGCGCGAGACTATCATAGAGGAAATGTATGACCAGGGTAAGATCTCAAAGCAGGAATATGATGAAGCAATGAAGGAATCGGAAAATATGAAGTTCATCGGTTATGTCGTCGAGGATGAACAGGATGACGAAAACGAATGGAACTGGTATATGGACCGTGTATTCCGTGATGTAGCAAAGGATCTTCAGACAGAGCTGAATGTTGGTGCAGATTATGCCGAAACGATGATTTATAACGAGGGTCTCAATATCTATTGCGCAATGGATGTAAAGGCTCAGGAGGCAGCTGAAAAGAAGATCAGGGAGTGGAAAACCCCCAAGGATGAATATATCGACATCGGCTATGAAATGATGGATTTCGAGGGGCGTGTGCTTGCGACGGTGGGAAGCCGTTTTGAAAAGGACGGCAGACTTCTCTGGGATAATGTCACCCAGTCTGTGCTCCAGCCCGGTTCCACCATCAAGCCTATTTCTTCATATGTAATCGCTCTTGACAGGGGAATGATAAACTTCTCCTCACTTATCGCCGATAAGCCTGTATCAGACTGGGGTCTGAATTCAGACGGCGAGGTAATTTCCGGTCCTAACAACTGGTACGGAAAATATTACGGCAGCATTACCGTAACAAGAGCGCTGAATCTTTCTTCAAACGCTGCGGCTGTTTCAGTCGTAAACGAGGTAGGTCTTGACGAAAGCTATCGTTTCCTCACGGAGCAGCTCAATCTCAAGCACCTGGATCCCGAGCATGACGCAGAGAACCTTTCAGGTCTTTCTATCGGCGGCTTCTACGGCGGTACAACAGTCGAGGAAATGACCGCTTCATATCAGATATTCGTAAACGGCGGATATTATTTCGAGCCGTATTCATACTTTATGGTAACTGATAACGACGGCAATACCCTTCTTGATAATACTGACCGCGGAAAGCCCGATCAGATCATTTCAACAGAATCCGCTACTATTATGAACAGACTGCTTCATGAGGTAGTAAATGCCGGCGGCGAGGGCGAGGCTCTCGGTTACAGAACAGCCATTGACGGCTGGGATATCATCGGTAAGACAGGTACTACAGACTCAGCCTGCGATAACTGGTTTGTGGGCGCTTCACCCTATGCCCTTGCAGGTGTCTGGGCAGGACATGATTCCTCACGACCTATCGCAGAGGAAGAAGTCAATAAGGTACATTATCTCTGGCGTGATATCATGGCAGAATGGCTCAAGGGCAAGGCTAACAAGAACTATGACCTTGGGGGAAATGTTGTCCAGCATAATTATGTAATGGATGACGGAGGACTTACAGATCTTACTATTGACGGCGTAACAGCAGTAGGCTATTATACTGAGGACAATATGCCCGGAAGCTCCTCCTATTTCACAAGAAGATATGAATCCAGCAGCTCATCAGAATCCAGCAGCTACAGCAATTATGACAGCGGTGACGATGATGATGACGAGGACGAGGAATCATCAGAGGATGATACAGATTATGATGATACCGAGGAATCGTCGGAGGATGAATATACCGAGGATGATACCGGAGAAGATACCGGGGATGACACCGGTGAAGATACCGGGGACGATACCGGAGATTATACCGGTGACGATACCGGAGACAGCGGCGATACCGGCGATACCGGC
>ONNU01000095.1 GCA_900319255.1 uncultured Eubacteriales bacterium | reverse complement strand
TTCAATTAAAAGTATACGTTATCACTGCCGACTTCGTCCATTGCATCCTGACCTGAGAGGGTTACATTGCTGGGCATGATGATGAACGTATCCTCAGCGACCTTCTTGACATTACCGCTGTTGGCATATGCAACACCGCCAAGAAAATCAATGATCCTTCTGGAAACATCTTTATTGGTATCTTCAACATTAAGGATGACTGTATTTCTCTTCATAAGCTCATTTGCCATTTCTTTTACTGAAGGATCAAATGCCTCAGGCTTGAAAAGTACAAACTGCACACTTGTGGAATCATGAATGCTTATAACATTGCTGCTGCCTGCAGAAGGTGCGCTCTGCTCCTCTGCCTGCTCTTCCGGCTCATCATAATCCATTTCATCATCCTGACCTTCAGCGTCCATAGCTTCTGTATCATCATAATACTCATCGTAAGCTACTTCTTCCTCCGGTGTCTTTAATATGCTCTTGAATTTTCCCATGATATTTGCCATTTTATTTTCCTCCTGTTTTTTATCTGTATATTCTGGCACCAAAGAGTCCGGATCCGACTCTGATCATATTTGCGCCTGACAGAATTGCTTCGTTATAATCATCCGACATACCCATTGAAAGATAGTCCATACTTATATTATCTAATTTTTTCGATGAAATGTCAATAAACAGTTTGTACATTTTATCAAAAAATTTAAAAATTTCTTGTTTACTGTCACAAATTGGCGGAACTGACATCAATCCGCGTACTTTTACAGCCTCAAGTTCAGCTATCTGACCAAGAAGCTCATCCGTCTGTTCCTCAAAAACACCGGATTTATTCTCTTCCCTGCCGATGTTGACCTCAACAAGAATGTCTGTGACAACGCCGTTTTTAAGGGACTGCTTTGATATCTCCTGCGCAAGTCTCAGATTATCCACTGATTGTATCATCGAGACCTTTCCGACGATCTGGCGGACTTTATTGGTCTGGAGATGACCGATAAAATGAAGCTTTGCTTTCTCAAGATCGTACTGATCGTATTTTGAAAGCATCTCCTGCACCCGGTTCTCGCCGATCTCCTTCAGTCCCAGAGAGATCGCATAATTGATAAACTCCGGCTCGACCGTTTTTGTAGCTGCAAGAAATGTTATATCCTGCGCACTCCTGCCGGAGCTTGCAGCGCTCTTGCTGATATTTTCACATATACCGAAATAATTCGCTTTGATATCATCAAATCTACGAGCTTGTCCGGTCAATGATTTTTCCGTCATAAAGATTTGCTCCTTCCACAACAACATCATCATATGCTTTCAGTACGCCGATTTCATCTGTGACAAGATCGCTTTCCTTCGGATTCTGCATACATATGATAAAACCCTCACCCGTATAGACAGGAACTATCTGCTTGAACAGCAGCTCGTTTCCCACAAGAATATATACTCCCTTTACGGATTTGGTCTCAGTCGTTTCTTTGCCGTTCTTATCGGTAACGGTCTCAGTGATCTGCTGATCGTGTACAGCATTTCTTGATACATAGATCCCGTTATAGGTATTCTTTATTATCGAAATGTCTTCTCTGCGAAGATTTATCATTTCCGAATTCATATAGCTGCCCTTCAGAATGACAACTGCGTCTGAATTCTTATCCTTCTGATTGATACAATGAAGCTCAACAGAGATATTATGATTATTAGCGATGGGGATATCAACACTCAGGGACGGTGATTCCTTTATACTGATAGCTTCATCTGCCGTTACCTCGCACGCAACATACCAGTAAACGCCTTCCATGGTTTTTCCGATTACGTTTTTACCAACATCCTTCTTTTTTATCTTGGATGAATCAAGATCGCCGACCTTGATGCTTTCAAGAGTGCTGGTATTGTAATAGGTCTCATATCCATCTACTGTGCTGGAAAAATATCCTGTCTTCTGAGAATTGATCGAATTAGGCATATTGTTTTCGTATTTCTTTTTCAGAGCGGATACCTTTCCCTGCAGCTCGCTGATCTTTGCTTCATAGCTTTCTGTCTTTCCGGTGACAAGCTGTCTCTGGTTGATGCTGTAAAGCGCAGAGGTGATATTTTTGTCAGCTTCTGTAAAATTCTTTTCCGAAGCGCTTACCTTCGCCTTTGACAGATTGCTGCTGATATTCTTATCAAGATCATCCGGCGCCATAAGTATGCTGTTCACCGAATTATCCAGCTGCTCAAGATCGCTTATCTGCTGCTGGAGCTTATCAATAAGCTTTTTATCATTTGCAGCCTGCGTATCAGAATATACATCTGCTACAGCTTCGTCCTTTGAGATCTTCTCTCCGTCATTCAGAAGATATGAGATGACACCGGAGCCGTCATAAGTTATTATTTTTTCATCCCGTATAAAATATCCCTTTGTCGGTATTGAATCGGAGACGGTCATTATATTGGCTGTTTCCGTTTTTATTTGTGTGAAATTCGCTTTCAGGCCGACAGATACTACATACGCAATAATAAGGATCGAAATTATCGCAACAACGATCCTTTTAATTATTGTTGCACTATCCTTTTCCATCAGAGTCCCCCGTTATACCGGCATTGATACATTCAATGCCTTTAACTATTCCTTTTTTACATAACTATACATTGTTATTTTACCACTAATCAGGTGTTTTGTAAACAAGAAAATGGAATTATTATTTCATAACACTATGAAAATACAGAATTATTGAAAAAGCACAAATTAAAACTAAATACTCTTAACAAAAACGCGTGCTGATTTACTAATACTAATATCCGTTATTCCATAAATCACTGTCACCATTCTGCGCTGATGAGCTTTTCTGCTTCATTGACAATATCATCAGTTTTGTCAGCTTCTATCCAATGGATATATTCATCTCTTCTGAACCATGTGAGCTGTCTTTTTGCATAGCGCCTGGTCTCCATTTTAAGCTTTTCCACTGCTTCCTCAAGGGAACATCTTCCCTCAAGATACGGCAGCAGCTCCTTATACCCTATTGCTGCCGATGCGGTAATGCTGTTATTTCTTTTATAAAATTCCTTTGCTTCTTCAAGAAGACCGTTTTCAAGCATTATATCGACCCGCCTGTTTATCCTGCTGTACAAAACCTGTCTGTCTGAAAATGTTATGCCTATTACAAGCTTATCATAGGGAAACGGAACAGACTTTGAACGGCGCACAGATTCTGACATTGTGATGCCTGTCAGGGTGTATATCTCTATGGCGCGGATTATCCGCTTGCTGTTTGAGGGAAGAAGCTTTGAGGCTGTCTCAGGATCAAATGAAGCGATCTCTTCGATCAGCTTTTCCCCGCCTTCGTTTTTATATCTTTCGCTTAGCTCTTTTCTCAGCTGAGGATCATTTTCCTCCTGCGAAAACTGCACGTTATCAAGAAATGATCTGACATACAGACCGGTGCCTCCGCAGAGTATCGGCAGCTTTCCTCTGGCTGTGATATCCTCTGCGGCTCTGTTTGCGGCTTTTACATATTCCGAAACGGAAAATGTCTCCTCCGGTTCAAGAAAATCCATTATATGATGAGGTATCCCCTGCATTTCCGTTTTATCCGGCTTTGCTGTTGCTATGGACATACCTTTATAGATCTGCATTGAATCTGCGGATATGATCTCGCCGTTATGCTTTTTTGCAAGCTCTATCGAAAGAGCTGTCTTTCCGGATGCGGTAGGTCCGACAACCGCAAGAAGCTTATTTTTTATCACTGTCACAAATAATCATCCTCAGGGCTTCAACAGCCGTTTTTATTGCAATATCAAGGTCAAAATTCTCGGGATCGGCAAGTCCTGCCGCTTTTCTTTCCTGATTCCATAAGGGATGGAGTATACAGCCTGCGCTTATCCCTCGTACTGCCGCTACTGTGAACAATGCCGCAGTTTCCATTTCCGATGCAAGCACCCCCAGGCGTTTCCAGGCATCCCATTTATATTTCAGCATATCAGCTGTCGGCATACTTTCGGGAGAATGCTGACCGTAAAAGGAATCCTTGCTCTGGATCACACCCGTATGATACGGCCAGCCAAGCTTTTCGGCTGCTTTTACAAGAGCGCATACCACCTTGAAATCAGCAGCTGCGGGAAATTCTATGGGAGCATATTCCTTTGATGTACCCTCCATTCTGATAGCAGCTGTGGGAATGATAAGCTCTCCGGGGATCACGTTTTTCTGCATTCCGCCGCAGGTCCCTGTTCGTATTATTGTCTTTACTCCGGCTATGGAAAGCTCTTCAAGCGCAATTGCAGCGGAGGGTCCTCCTATACCCGTGGAGGTAACGAGAACTCTTTTTCCGCAGAGCGTGCCTGCGTATGTAAGAAATTCCCTGTTATTTGCCAAAGGCTCAGGATCATCAAGATATGCTGCGATCCTGCTGACTCTGCCGGGGTCGCCGGGAAGGATCGCATATTCTGCGCCCTCGCTGTGCTTTATTGCTATGTGAAACAATCTTTCTTCATTCATATTTGATTACCCCCTCTATTACATAAAGCCTTCCCGGGAGGAAAGGCTTTTGCTGAAACATTATTGGTATTTTTCAGAACATATCCTTCTTTTTCAGGAAGATATATACTATTATCATCAGAACCGCTGATATCGCAAGCGGGAACCACCACAGCTTGTCAAACGGCAGTCCTCCGATAATATTCATGCCGTAAATACCTGATATTACCGTAGGCACAGATACCAGAAGCGTAAGCGAAGCCTGGATCTTCATGATAACATTCAGGTTATTTGAAATGATAGATGCAAATACATCCATGGTTCCGTTGAGAATATTCAGATATGTCGCAGTCATATCAACAGCCTGCTTTATCTCGATAAGCACGTCTTCAAGAAGATCCTGATCCTCTTCGTAAAGCTTGATATATCTGCCGCGCATGATGCGTTCAAGCGTGATCTCATCCGATTTCAGCGAGGATGAAAAATACACAAGGGATTTCTCTACGTCAAGCAGCTGATTCAGTTCCTTGTTCTTTGCGCTTTTACGGAGACTGCGCTCGATCCTGTTGCTGATCTTATCTATCTGCTTGAGGTACTGCAGATATTTAGTCGCCATTCTCAGCATAATGTGCAGAACAAAATGTGTCTTGTAATTGGTCATTACATTTCTTACAACACCCTCGGAAAATTCGGTAAGTATAGTACTTTCCTTGAGGGATACGGTTATGACATTCCTGCTGGTTATCATAATACCGATAGGCATAGTTGAGTAGGTTATGCTTCCGGAGACCTTTTCAACAACCGGTACGTCTATGATGATAAGGGTCGTATCATCCTCGCTGTCGATATGAGCAGATTCCTCTTCATCAAGTGCGCTTCTGAGAAGCTCGGGCGGAATATCAAAAAAATCAAGAAGGTAATCAACCTCGTCTTCATCAGGGGCTATGCAGTTTACCCAGCAGCCTTCCTCATATTCCTTGATCTCTTCGATCCTTCCGTTTACTGTCTTATAAAAATTTACCACTGCGCTCTTCCTTTCCGCAGAAAAGCATTAAAGCACAGCCGGATATTACCGGTCAGAAACCGGCAGGCAATGCACATATGCTTTTCCCGTTGATTCATGACATTGATTACCATAAGGGTCTGGACTCATGCATTACCACCTCCGAAATTGAATACAAATTTTTTCATAATATAAATTATATACAATTTTAACAGAATAATCAAGATATTTTTTAAAAAATAGCGCCGGAGTGCCGCCGGTGTCAAAATCGCGGGCAGGTCTGACAAAGCGCTGCTTTCGCTCTCGCGTGTTATAGTTGGGTGGTAAGGGGGAAATAATTCTCAGCCAGCTACAACGAACAATCCCAGAATAGTATTCACGAACTAAAAAAGCGAGTTATTGATCTGATATCCCTTTCCGATATATAAAGATCCCGCTGATAGTCACAAAAAAATGCATCATTGATGTGTTATTCGACAAAAACTACATTCTCCGCGCCGATTCTTTTGCAAAGCTCTCTTATCATCACCGGATTTGCGTCTACTCTTTTTGAATCGGGATCTCTGACGATTTTTCCGGTGTCGGTAAACTTGATGAACAGATGATCGGGACCGTCAAAAATATCTATTATCTGCATCGCGCGGATATATTCTGTGCATGAATCGTTTTTCAGCCTCAGATATAAGCCTCGCGGTGTTTTTTGGCCTGCGCTTTTTTTGCGGTTATCCTGCGCCGGCACTGCTTCAGAAGCAGGCAGAATCGCATCACAGATGATCTTGCACGGCTCATCATCTCTGCGGGAAACCGTTCCCTTTACTCTTATTATCCTTCCGCTGGTCAGCAAGCCGCCGTATTCGTCAAACTGTCTCGGGAATACTATCATTTCCAGCGAACCGTATTTATCCTCTATGCCGACAAAAGCCATTCTCGTATTTTTCTTCGTTACCTTTGAGCTGATCTTTGTAATCATGCAGATGATATCTGTCTTTTTGCCGTCAGGATAGGCATCGGGGTCGGTTATTATTTCGTTCAGCTTATCTGAATTTATCGCCGCTGAAATATTATCAAACTGCGAAAGAGGATGACCGCTGAAATAGATGCCTGTTGTATCGCGCTCCATTTCAAGAAGCTCCTTCTGGCTGAATTCGGCCGCCGGCGGAAGATCTATCGAAACAGCGTCTCCTCCGAAATCATCGGAAAAGAAATCCATCTGTCCCTCAAGATTATTCTGCTTTTTGTCGGCTATGGTATTCAGCACCTTATCGGATATCATCAGCATCTGCCGTCTGTTTGCGCCAAGACCGTCAAGTGAACCGCTTTTGATTAGATTTTCAAGCGCTCTTTTATTCAGCTCTCTTCCGTATACACGGCTGCAAAAATCATAAAAGCTTGTATATGCGCCGTTCTCTCTGTTTTTTTCGATCGCGCTGATAAGACCATAGCCGATGTTTTTTATTGCTTTTAGTCCGAAGCGTATACTGTCGTTTGTTACAGAAAAGCCCGGGCTGCTTTCGTTTACGCTGGGAGGCAGAACGATTATCCCATGCCTTGTACATTCCTCAAGATACATGGATATCTTTCCGCTGTCGCCTAATGCTCCTGACATGAGGGCGCACAGGTATTCCTTCGGGTAATAGTATTTTACATAGGCGGTCTGATAGGAAATATATGCGTAGGCGGCTGCGTGGGCTCTGTTAAAAGCATATGATGCAAAGCTTTCCATTTCCGAGTAGATATCAAGCGCAGTCTGTTCATCTATTCCCCGTCTGATGCAGCCGTCAATAATGACATTTCCGTTTTCATCAAGTTGCCCGTGGATGAACTTTTCTTTTTCCGCATCCATCTTTTTCTTTTGCTTTTTTGCCATCGCTCTGCGCACAAGATCCGCCCCGCCGAGAGAATAGCCTGCCAGACTGCGGAAGATCTGCATTACCTGTTCCTGATAAATGATGCAGCCATAGGTGACGTCAAGTATCGGCTTCAGCAGGGGATGCTTATATGTGATCTTTTCGGGATGATGACGGTTTTCGATATATCTCGATATGGAATTCATCGGTCCCGGACGATACAGCGATAAAACTGCGATTATATCTTCAATGCTCTCCGGATGAAGCCTTACAAGGACGTTTTTCATTCCCTTTGATTCAAACTGGAAAACGCCCTCTGTGTCGGCTCTTGAATACATTTCAAATACAGCCTTATCATTTTCAGGAATACTGTTGACATCAAAATCCGGAACCTTTTCGCGTATCATTTTCTGGGCATAATCAAGTATAGTCAGGTTGCGCAGGCTCAGAATGTCCATTTTCAGCAGACCAAGCTCTTCAAGCTCGGTCATTATGAACTGTGTGACGACTGTGGAATCGTTTTTGGCAAGGGGGACATATTCTGAAATGGGCTTGTCGGTTATTACTACGCCGGCTGCATGAGTTGAGGTATTTCTCGGCATTCCTTCAAGCTTCATGGCTGTATCTATGAGATTATGCACCTGCGGGTCGTTATCATAAAGCTTTTTCAGATCCTCTGAGGATGCAAGGGATTCCATGAGTGTTGTCTTTGCGCCTGCGGGGATAAGCTTTGCTGTCCTGTCACAGACTGAATACGGGATATCAAGCGCCCTGCCTACGTCCTTTATTGCTGCGCGGGCTGCAAGAGTGCCGAAGGTCACTATCTGTGCCGCATGATCTGCGCCGTATCTTCTGATGACATAATCCACGACCTCCTGCCTGCGGTCAGCGCAGAAGTCAATATCAAAATCGGGCATACTTACTCTTTCAGGATTGAGAAAACGCTCGAAAAGAAGATCATATCTGATCGGGTCTATCTGAGTGATGCCGATACAATATGCTGCAAGACTTCCGGCTCCCGAGCCTCTTCCTGCGCCTACCGGGATACCGTTGTTCCTTGCAAAGGATACATAATCATTTACGATCAGGAAGTAATCAATAAATCCCATCCGTGTGATTATCCCTATCTCGTATTCAAGGCGGTCGGTTATCTCTTTGTCAGGCTGTTCTCCGTAATGCTTTTTCAGCCCCTTATAGCACAGCCTGCGGAAATATTCAAGGTGATCTGTCTCTCCATCGGGAAGTTTAAAAACCGGAAGCTTTGTTTTTCCGAATTCGATCTCCACATTACAGCGCTCTGCAATAAGAGCTGTGTTTTCGATGGCTTCCGGATGCTCCGGGAACAGCGTGCGCATTTCATCCTCGCTTTTCAGATAAAACTCCATCGTGGGAAATGCCATGGGGTTTT
>ONNU01000198.1 GCA_900319255.1 uncultured Eubacteriales bacterium | reverse complement strand
GGAAGTCTTATCCCCAATATATTTTCCGCTCCGGGAATGAGCTTTGCAGAAAAATCATGGTATTTTCTTTCCCCGATGCCTTCAAGATATTCTCTTACATATTCCTTCATCATTTTCACCGCCGGTCGTGTTATTATTATACTGCTTGTAATAATATACGATTTGTATTTAACTATCTGTATATTATTACAGTTTGTATTATACATTTTGTATTCATTTGCTATTTGTATTATACTATTCGTATTATATACATATTGTAGTATACCATTAGTATTATATACATTCTGTATTCTACAGCAAGTAATTGTATACGTTTTGTATATATACTGTTTGTATATTGTTTTATATATTATACTGTCGGTTATTCTTTTATCAACTTATCGTATATAAGTTTATTATTTATACATTCTGTAAACATCGCAAGTGGTTTATACCAAAAGTAATATTATACTATTTGTTATACTTCTTGATTATTGCAATAAAATCAGCGCCCCAGCGTCTTATTTTTTCTTCGCCGAAGCCTTCTACCTGTCGCAGCTGAGTGATGGTTTCCGGTTTTCGGGCAGCCATCTCCTTCAGCACCTTTTCGCCAGCGATGGTATATGAAGGCACTCCGGCAAATATCGCCATGCGTCTGCATCCGTTTTTCAGCGCTTCAAACAGGCTTTCATCATATTGCAGCAGCATGGGAAATACCTCCGGCAGCTCTATCGGCTTTTTCCTGCATATGCTGCAGTTATGGCAGCTTTCCGGGGCGTTCTGACCGAAATATGACAATATCCGTCTGCGCAGGCAGGTATGCTTTGATGTACTGTAATAAACCATGCTGTCAAGGCAGGCAAGGCGGGCGCGGTTATATTCCTTTCTCTGCTCCGGTGTCAGCGGGTCGTCCTCCGGCTCCTTTTCGATCATATAGCGGTTCAGCCCCACATCTCTTCCCGAAAACAAAAGAATACAGTCAGCCTCCATTCCATCACGTC
The DNA here is from genome assembly GCA_900319255.1 of uncultured Eubacteriales bacterium. Lineage (GTDB taxonomy): Bacteria > Bacillota > Clostridia > Oscillospirales > Acutalibacteraceae > UBA1213. The sequence goes on along the minus strand of ONNU01000198.1, from coordinate 3,873 downwards.
CGGCTCTTCCTGCCTGCTGATAATAATCCTCCATCCTTGCGGGCATATTCATATGTATGACATAGCGCACATCAGGCTTATCTATTCCCATGCCGAAAGCGCTTGTTGCTGCGATGACCTTTATCCTGTCATAGATAAAATCGTCCTGCGCCTTTTTTCTTGCCTCATCGGACATTCCCGCATGATAGCAGCCGATGCTGATACCCTCTGCGGAAAGCCTTCTTACAGCGTCCTCAGTCTGTTTTCTTGTCAGGCAATAGAGTATGCCGCTGTCGTTTTTATGGGACAGTATATAATTTTTCGCCCTGTCCATGCGGTCAAAGGGCTGCTCCACCGAAAAATACAGGTTCTCCCTGTCAAAGCCGCCTTTGAACAGATATGGGGAGACAAGCCCTGTCTTTGAGATAATATCCTGCTTTACCTTTTCCGTTGCGGTCGCAGTGAAAGCAGTCACCACCGGTCTTTTTCTGAGCTTTGTGATAAATTCGGCTATACGCAGATAGGCGGGGCGGAAATCCTGTCCCCACTGCGATATACAATGAGCCTCATCCACTGCAACAAGTGAAATATCCGAGTTCATGGCAAAGCTCAGGAATGATGGTGAATCAAGCCTTTCCGGGGCTGCGTAGATTATCTTATACATACCCTTTGTCGCATTCCGCAGTGCGAGCGCTGTCTGTCCCGGAGTCAGGGAGCTGTTGATATATGCGGCTCTTACCCCTGATGCGATAAGCGTTCTCACCTGATCCTGCATCAGCGATATCAGCGGGGATATCACTATGGTTATCCCGTCAAAGGCAAGCGCCGGTATCTGATAGCAAAGGGATTTTCCCGCACCGGTGGGCATGATGGCAGCGGCATCTCTTCCGGATAATATTGCGCGTATTATCCCCTCCTGTCCCGGTCTGAACGAGAAATAGCCGAAATGCTCCTTCAATACCGAATAGATATTCTTCACGCTTTTCCTCCTTCCCAGCGCCATTTTTCCACAGCTTCCTCCGGCGCTCTTCTGTATGCAGCAGTATCAAGCTCCCGGATAACGCTCAGGTCGTTACTTAATATCAGCTGCTGCTTTTTACTTCTGTCGAGCCTTTTTATTCTGTATTCAAGGCGGGACGCTGCCGAGCGGTCAGGACTTTCCCAGACCGCCTCCAGCTTTTCAGCGCTTCTTGAGCGGGTATATTTTGCGCAACGGGGAGTTTTTCCGAAATGCTCAGCCATGCGCTTTCCTATATCTGCTGCAATACCCGTATACAGGCTGCCGTCCCCGCAGCGCAGGATATATGTATAATACATGGTCAGCTCTTTTTTGTCATGAGCTTATGCTCGGCAAGTATCTCTGAATAAAGCTCCTGTCCGCTCCACTGCGCATTAGTAGGCGTCAGCACAGCCTTCAGCACATCACGGGAAAAGCCCGCCTTACGCAGCGCCGCAAGCAGCTTATCCATTTCTCCGCCCACAAGCCCGCACATTACCACAAGCTTTCCCATTTCCGCATCGGGTCTTTTTTTCGGAGTATCATCACCGCCCGCTCCCGCAAGAAAGCCCACGCAAAGATCGCTCTGGGCATCATCAACGGCTTTTGCTGAGAATTTCAGCGGAAGTATCGCTGCTTTGAGCTTTTTCAGTTCCTCTTCATTGAATTTATAAAGTAAGATCGTTTTTTTCATCTTTTTCACCCCGGCGTAATGCCAGAAACATCATGTATCGCTGTCAAGCTTCAGCACTGCCATGAATGCCTCCTGGGGCACTTCCACAGAACCAAGCTGACGCATACGCTTTTTGCCTTCCTTCTGTTTTTCAAGAAGCTTTTTCTTTCTTGTGATATCGCCGCCGTAGCATTTTGCAAGAACGTCCTTACGCATTGCCTTTACGGTCTCTCTTGCGATGATCTTTCCGCCGATACAAGCCTGGATCGGTACCTCAAAAAGCTGGCGCGGTATCTTTTCCTTGAGCTTTTCAGCCATTTTTCTTGCTCTGGGGTACGCCTTATCCGCATGGATGATAAATGACAATGCATCCACCACCTCGCCGTTGAGCATTATATCCAGCTTCACAAGCTTTGACTGCGCATATCCCGAAAGCTCATAGTCAAAGGATGCATAGCCCCTTGTGCGGGATTTCAGCGTATCGAAAAAGTCATATATTATCTCTGCCAGGGGCAGCTCATAATGTATATCCACACGGTCAGCGTCTATATAGGTCATATCCTTGAAGATACCCCGTCTGTCCTGACAAAGCTCCATGATATTTCCCACATATTCGCTGGGGGAATATATATGCGCCTGGGTCATGGGTTCCTCTGCCATGCTGATAAGACCCGGGTCGGGGTAATTGGTAGGGTTATCTATCATTTCCACCGTGCCGTCATTTTTGGTTATACGATAGATAACGCTGGGCGCTGTGGTGATAAGATCAAGATTATATTCTCTTTCAAGTCTCTCCTGGATTATCTCCATATGCAGAAGTCCTAAAAAGCCGCAGCGGAAGCCAAAGCCCAATGCCACCGATGTTTCCGGCTCGAAGGACAGGGACGCATCGTTAAGCTCAAGCTTTTCAAGGGCATCTCTCAGATCGCCGTATTTTGCGCCGTCAGCCGGGTAAATGCCGCAGAAAACCATAGGCTGCACCTGTCGGTAACCGGGCAGCGGCTCGGGGGCAGGTCTTTCGGCAAGGGTCACGGTATCGCCCACACGGGCATCGCTTACGGTCTTGATGGAAGCGGCGATATAGCCTACCTCTCCGGCATAAAGAGTCTCAGTGGGTTCAAGGGTAGTCGCCCTCATAAAGCCAAGCTCCACAACAGTAAATTCAGAGCCGGTAGCCATCAGTCTGATAGTATCTCCCACATGGAGCTGACCCTCTTTAAGACGCACATAAATTATAACGCCCTTATAGCTGTCATAATAGGAATCAAAGATAAGAGCCTGCAGAGGCTTTTCGCTGTCGCCCTCCGGCGGTGGGATAAGCGCTACTATCTGTTCCATTACGTCATGGATATTTATTCCCACCTTTGCAGAAATGCACGGCGCATCCTCTGCCGGCAGACCGATAACATCCTCTATCTCCTTTTTCACCCTATCGGGGTCGGCGCTGGGCAGGTCTATCTTATTGATAACGGGAACTATCTCCAGTCCGGCGTCAAGTGCAAGATAGGTATTTGCAAGGGTCTGGGCTTCGATACCCTGTGAGCTGTCCACAACGAGGACTGCGCCCTCGCAAGCCGCAAGAGAACGGGAGACCTCATAATTGAAGTCAACATGACCGGGGGTATCAATAAGATTGAAAATATATTCCTCCCCGTCATCAGCCTTATACAGCAAGGTCACGGCATGAGCCTTTATCGTAATGCCTCTTTCCCTTTCAAGATCCATATTATCAAGAAGCTGATTTTCCATATCACGGATAGCGACGCTCTGGGTCTGTTCAAGTATCCTGTCCGCAAGGGTAGATTTACCATGATCTATATGAGCGATGATACTGAAATTCCTTATTTTATTTCTGTCAAAAGCCATTTTTTCACCTTTTTTCTATAATGATCCGTTCTTCCGCCCCAGGTCATTTCCTCCGGCAGAAATTTATACGGTTTTATTATATCATAAATTGATGAAGTAAACAATTGGTTTATAGATATTAGTGATATTAGTGATTAGCGGTTAGTTAAAATTTGGAATTTGGAAAGTGGAAAGTGGAATTTAATTGAATTGGGAATGAGGAAGTTAATTTATAGATTATAGTGATTTTTAATCTATAAACCTGAATCCGTGAAACTGACATCTACGCTTCGGGCGGCAAAAGGGGTTTTGGCTGTTCCACTTTCATGCCATGAGCCATGCTTCATTGGTATTTCTGCTTTGGTGAATCAAAAGGTGG
>ONNU01000289.1 GCA_900319255.1 uncultured Eubacteriales bacterium | reverse complement strand
CGCCCCCTTCTGGTTCATTCTTATTTTTTATTTATTCTTTATTCTTTATTATTTGAGCCCCCCAAGCGTAAGCGAGGGGGGCGTTTCCTGAAGGGACCGAAAAAGATATTTCTACGGGTGCTGGACGGGACTTGAACTCCTGAAAAAATAGCGACCGCAGGGAGCGCCGCCGTGCCGGCGGTGTCAGCATACGATTCGACCCCCGGCGGCACGCACCGTCAACAGAGTATAAAAAAGATATTTTTATATGTTTTTATAGGTACTGAACTACCGGAATAATAATTTTTAACTAATAGATTATTGCTTACCGCTGCTTGTTTCGCTGATTCCGATTTTTGAGAACCGGAAATTAAAGAATAAAGAAAAAAGAATAAAGAATAAATAATAATACAGAAACGCCCCCATCTGGTTCATTCTTATTTTTTATTTATTCTTTATTCTTTATTATTTGAGCCCCCCAAGCGTAAGCGAGGGGGGCGTTTCAGCAGGTAACGGGAATCGAACCCGCCCACTCAGCTTGGGAAGCTGATGTACTACCTCTATACGATACCTGCATCTTTATATTCAATTTATATTATATATTATAGCACGCTGTGCCCGATTATGCAATACAGCCGGAAAATTATTATATGCTGACATAATCCGACATAATTCGGCGGGCGTACTTCTGTACACCCGCCTGTTGATGATTATTTGTTTTCGCTGGATTTCTTTACTGAAAGTACGATCACACCAAGCGCAGCTGTGATTATTGAAAGGAAAAGTATCGCCATGACTGCTTCGCCTGTGGAGGGAGCTTCGCTTGCGGAGGAAGCTGAGGATGCTGCTGTTGTGCCGGTAGCAGCCGCAGTGGTTGTTGAAGTGGTATTTGATGCGCCTGATTTTGACGTATCTGATACGCCTGCCTCAGCGGAGGTGGTTGACTGTCCGTCAGAGATCTCTTCGCCGCTTTCTGCCGATATCTCGATAACGCTCTCTTCCTCTGAGCTTTCAGTCATGCTTTCCCCGGATTCGGATGACTCCTGCTCCTGGGATGATTCCTGAGAGGGGTCAGACTCCTCGGGAGATGACGGTTCTTCCTTCTCCTTGCCTGTATAGCGGATATCAAATGCATTATTTGCGCTGTCTATAGCTGTGAATGATACAGGCCACAGAATATTATCCTCGCCTGTTGTATCAAGCTCGACTACAATAACACCTGAATCCGGTATCGTTGTAGAGCAGTTGGTCTGGCTGTTATTTGTTCTGTCGTAATCGGGTTCATATACGCCGTAGCTTTCATCCCATGAGCTGTTTGCGCGAACCTTGAATTGCTGCTCCCCCGCAGCTACCTCCGGAAGAACTCCCACGAATTTGCCTGGCATTATCTCATACATGGGCGCATCCGGTTCAACGCCCCAGTTGAGCATATTTCCGGTTATACCGTATTTTGAAGGCTGCATTTCCTCTGTGGAACAGAAGTTTACAGGCCATACAACGCAGTCGTCTCCGTTTGTATCGAGGGTGACATATATATCTGCGCGATCGTCAACCTCAACCACACAGTTGATCTGGCTGTTGAAGGTCTTATCCTGCACATCGTCATATGCGCCCCAGTTATCGTCCCAGTTGCCGTCCGAGCGTACCTTGAATTCATATCTGCCGGCGCTCAGACCGCAGATAACTCCGCAGAAAATCCCGTCGCCGTCCGGGTCAGTCATAGGAATATCCGGATGTGATCCCCAGTCGCTGAAATTACCGGTAATGCCAAGCGTATGATTACCGTCTTTGAAATAAACTGCAAGCTCCTCAGCGGGAATACTATCCCTTCCTGCAAAGGCAGTCGTTGTCACCATTCCAGCCGCAAGCGCCGCTGCCGCTGCTGCTGCCATAATTCTGCTGATCTTCATATCCATTCCTCCTCATAACATATATATTTCAAGAATGATCATCTGACGATAAATCATTATTCTCCTACTCATATCATATTATACACCATTAGTAAAAAAATTACAACATTTTTATTTTCCCCCGGCGTGCCGCCGGTGTCATGTTCGCGGGGGCAGGTCTGACAAAGCTTTACTTTTGTTCCCGCGTGTTATAGTTTGGTGGTAAGGGAAAAATGGAATTATTCTCAGCCGGCTTCTGCGAAAACTCCCGGAATTTTGTACAAAGCATGGCTGCTGCAACATTATTCATTTTTAAGTTTTAAGTCTTCAGTCTTCAGTTAACCGGCACCGCCGGCGCCACCCCCTCCGACACACGCTGCGGGCACGGTTTCCTGTCTTGCAAGGGGACGGATGAGGTGTGCTTTGCGCGAGCCAGGCAGACGGCTTTGCCGTGTACCCCTCATCAGTCAGCTTTCCCCCAGGTGGAAGCCTATTCTGCGATCTGCAAAAAGGCGCAAAAAAGGGATACACCCCGGGTGGAGCATATCCCTTTATTGTTAGTTGAAAGAATTATTAATTCCTAACGAATTAAACTCTCTTCTTCTTTACAGCAAGAACTACTGCGCCGAGAGCTGCAGCAAGAATTGCGATGAATCCAGCAGCCATAGCTACGTCACCTGTCTTAGGAGCGTCAACTGTAGAAGTTGTTGTAGTTGTTGTTGTAGTTGTTGTTGTAGAAGTTGTCTTAGAAGCCTCACTTACTGTAGAAACCTCAGAAGTTGTTGACTCTGTTGACTCCTCTGATGCATCAGAAACCTCTTCTGAAGCCTGTGAATCCTCTTCAGGTGTTGAAGGAATCTCACCGAAGTGCTCGCTGTTGAAGAGACCGTCATAATTTGTCCATGCACCAGCATTGTACTTATACTTTGTCTTCTCGATGCCTCTGCCGGGAACTGCCTCTACAGAAGTATCAATTGTGTAGATCTGACCAGCATTTTCCTCAGCGTTGAAGTCGAGGTCTGCTGTCTGATAACCTGTCTCACCTTCCTGGATCTGAGCGTCTGACTTACCGCTGCCGAAGATGATCTTCTGAGCGTTGAAAGGAACTCTGATCTGCCAGATGTCTGTAGGCTCGCCGTTCTCGTCGAGAACCTGCTCCATCTTTGTGCCCGGGAATGCTGTAGGCTCGTAGCCTTCCTCGCCTGTTTCCTCGTTAACTACTACTACGCAGCCATGGTCTGCACCTGTGAGATCCCATGTTCTTGCATAGTCTGGATGCCACCAGTAAGCCCATACTTCATCCCACTGTGTCTCGCTGTTGTCGAAGTAGATGTAGTCAGTAACCTGTGTGTCATAGCCGTCAAGATCTGATACCTGAGACTCTTCAGACTCCTGAGACTCCTCAGACTCCTGAGACTCCTGAGACTCCTGAGACTCCTGAGACTCCTGAGACTCCTCTTCTTCCTTCTCTTTACCTGTGTAAACGCCCTTTGTTGTGCCGTCTGCATTGTAAACGAGGTAGGATACAGGCCAGATCTGATCGTCCTCTCCTCTTGTATCGAGCATTACAACGATATCAGCTGTGTCTTCGAGTGTCTCAGCGCAGTTTGTCTGGCTGTTGTTTGTTCTGTCATAGTCGAGCTCGTATACGCCGTAGCTCTCATCCCAGGTTCCGTTAGCACGAACCTTGAACTGCTGCTCGCCAGCAGGTACATCATGGAGAGTACCTACGAAGAGGTTCGGGAGAAGCTCATAAAGAGGAGCATCGGGATCATCGTTGCCCCAGCCTGTCATTGAACCAACAGCGCCGTACTTGCTGGGCTGTGATGCCTCTGTTGAAAGGAATGTTACAGGCCATAAATTGAAATCGTCACCGTTTGTATCAAGAGCAACGATAAGGTCTGTCTTCTCAGTAACACTTACAGAGCAGTTTGTCTGGCTGTTGAAGGTACGATCGTACTCTTCCTCATATACGCCCCAGCTGTTGTCCCAGTTGCCGTCAGCGCGAACCTTGAACTGATATTCACCAGCTGCAAGATCTCTTACAACACCGATGTAGATGCCGTCGCCGTCAGCGTCGTCCATAGCGATATCAGGCTGCTCGCCCCAACCTGTAAGGCTGCCAACGATACCAAGAGACTCGATGTTAGCGAAATCTTCATTTGATGTCATTGCAGCAGCAGATGCTGTGATTGCAACCATGGAGCTTACGAGAGAAGCAGCAAGTGCAATGCCGATAATCTTTTTAGTCTGCATAATAAATCTTCCTCCTAAAAATAATTATTAGTAAAGCCGCAAGCAGACAACTTACAGCCTTATCTTTTTTGATTATACAACCAATTTTCTTAAATTGCAAGCAAAAAGTATCGTTTTTTCTTTTTTTATTTTCCATACAAGGGACATTTTGTGCAATTTGCCATTATTTTCAAGAACATTAAAGTCTTACAAGTAATCAAAACATTTTTTATTGTATAATAGTACCATTTTTCACGATAATAATTGTTAAAGATGACATATATCTTTGTAACAAATTTATTACAATTTCTAATATCAAAACGCATATCAGAGCCGGGTTTTCAACATTTTTTACCCCGGATGTTGATAAAGCGGCGTTCCCGGCGGCATTTCAATACGAATTTGTTACAAATTATTTATCCGGGAATAAGCAGAGGGCTATACAAAAGCGCCCTTTATAAGCTCAATGACAAAATCCGTCAGCCATGCGACGATAACAAGTATCAGCAGGAATGCCAGAAGAGAGATCACGCGTATTCTTTTGGCCTTTGCGGGATCAAGCTCCTTTTCTTCTTTAGCTTCTTTTTTTGCTTTTTGCAGAAGCGGGTCATCCTCGTTCTGTTCCTCCGCGCCGGAAAGCGCGCCGATACCCACAAGAGTATCCCAGGCATCCTGATAAGCGCTGAGGGGAACGTAAACATCGCAGTTTTCAGGCGGAGCGCTGTTAAGTATCCGGATACCGGCATCACGGCGGGATTCGTTATAGGTATAGGGTATATCCGCGTCATGGAGGGCGGCGCGTATTCTTTCAAGTTCAAAGCCGTTTGCCGTCACGATATACACCGGAGAATAGTGGCTCGGGTCGTCAATAGTCTTTCTTTTGCAAGTCGGACAGCTCACGCTGTCACTTGTTTTTATCAGTTTTTTACATTTAGTACAGTATCTCATCCGGAACTCCTTTACATTAATATTATATATAACGAGTGATCATAGCCTTTCACCCGCGTGAAAATATCACCGGAATGCATTTCTGCACCCCATCTCTTCCCTCTACACAATTATACCCGATTTCCCCAAAAAGTCAACCGCCGCCGCCGGCGTGCCGCCGGTGTCATGTTCGCGTTGTAAGTTATGACCATGCAAGGCTTTTTCCTCGCGATTGTAAGATTATT
>ONNU01000078.1 GCA_900319255.1 uncultured Eubacteriales bacterium | reverse complement strand
CATGAATACGTCAACATTTGCAGGGGGAACGATCTGTTTGAAGTGGATATTGAAGCCGTGAGCAAAAGCGATTGCCTTGCCGTCTGTGAGGTTAGGCTCGATATCGTTCTTGAAGATAGCTGCCTGCTTCTCATCGGGTGTGAGGATCATGATAACGTCAGCTTTCTTTGTAGCCTCAGCGGTTGTGTAAACCTCGAAGCCAAGCTCCTTTACATGGTTCCATCTTTTGCTGCCTTCATACAGACCGATGATAACATTAACACCGCTGTCACGAAGGTTAAGAGCATGTGCGTGACCCTGGCTGCCATAACCAATGATAGCAACGGTCTTGTCCTTGAGGACGTTGATATCGCAGTCGGGCTGATAGTAGATTTTTGGCATTTTAAAGACCTCCATTAAAAATAAAAATATTACCGGAAACCCTGTTTTTTCAGCGTTTCCTTATTATATATGAACCCGCAGGATCATTTTCTCGAAACAACAGAATCCTTTTCGATTGCTACAGTTCCGGTTCGGACGATCTCACGGATACCATACGGACGAAGCAGATCGCAAAGCGTTTCAAATCTTTCCACAGTATCTGCAAACTGCAGCGTCATGGTATTGACCGAAACATCAACGATCCTTGCCTCCATCAGTTCGGCTATCTTCATGATGTCAAGCCTTTTATTAGTGGGGCTGTTCACCTTGATAAGGGAAAGCTCCCTGCTGATGTAGTCACCCTCTGTATAGGTGCGAACCTTGATAACGGGGATGACCTTATTGAGCTGTTTTTCAAGCTGTTCTATCACATATTCGTCACCGTCGGCAACGATGGTCATTCTGGAAATATTCGGATCCTCTGTAATACCCACAGCAAGGCTGTCGATATTAAAAGCCCTTCGTGAGAAAAGACCCGATACCTTTGAAAGAACGCCGGGATGGTTTTCTACCAATACTGAAAGAGTATATTTCATTTCGGCGCCTCCTTATATTGATGAAGTGTTGGGGTGGACATTGCATACAAGCACAAAGGGCTTGTCGCTTTTAAGCATCTTCTTTGTCAGCTCCTCCGCCTCCTCGTTTGACGAAGCGTAGGCTGCATCAATGCCGTAGGACTGAGCAAGCTTTACAAAATCAGGAACAGTCTCCAGCTCCGTGACCGCATAGCGGCTGCCGTAAAGCTTATCCTGAAGCTCATGCACCATACCCAGCACAGTATTGCGCATTACGATAATTTTAACATTTATATTTTCCGTTGCGATAGTGGCAAGCTCGCACAGCGACATCTGGAACGATCCGTCACCGCATACAGCAACCACATCCCTTGAGGGTCTTGCAAGCTTAGCGCCAGCAGCTGCCGGGACAGAATAGCCCATTGTTCCCATACCGCCGGAGGTAAAGAAGCGGCCGTCCTTGATGCGGTAATTATTTGCGCACCAGATCTGGTTCTGACCAACATCAGCGACCATGATAGCCTTTGGCTTTACAAGCTTTGATAGATTTGCGATAAAGCTTTTCGGCTCCACATATCCCTCATGGATATCGGGAGTTTTTGCATATTCAGCCTTCCATTGTTCGATCTGAGCTTTCCATTCCTCCGGTGTGGAATAATCCACATCCTTAAGCATCTGTGTAAGCACGTTTTTCATATCGCCTACGATGGGAACGGTAGTTTTCATATTCTTGCCGATCTCAGCGGGATCTATATCTATATGTATGACATTAGCGTGTTCAACCACCTGATCCGGTGAAGCCACAGCCCTGTCGCCGACTCTTGCGCCGCAGAGGATAACAAGATCTGCATTATGTATGGTAACATTTGCAGCCTTTTTTCCGTGACTGCCCAGCATACCAACATACATGGGATCATCGCTGGGCATAACGCCAATGCCCATCATTGTTGAAACGATGGGGATACCGGTTTTCTCAGCAAATTCCCTGAGCTTAGGCTTAGCGCCCGAGCTGAGCACACCGCCGCCGGCGCAGATAACAGGACGCTTTGATTCTGCAAGCATTTCAAGAGCACGCTTTATCTGCATGGGATGACCCTTGACGCTGGGCTTGTAGCCGATTATATTTACCTTTTCAGGATATACGAATTCCTCAATCTCAGCGGTCTGCACATCAACAGGAACATCGATAAGCACAGGACCGGGACGGCCTGTAGAAGCGATATGGAAAGCCTCCTTGAAAACTCTGGGAAGGTCAGCCGTATCCTTAACGAGATAGCTGTGCTTTACGAAGGATTCGCAGGCGCCGGTGATATCAGCCTCCTGAAAAACATCACGACCCAGCACATCGCTTTTTACCTGACCGGTAATACAGACAAGGGGTATAGAATCCATATAAGCGGTAGCGATACCGGTTATAAGATTAAGGGCACCGGGACCCGAGGTAGCAACGCACACACCCACGGTAGAAAGAGCTCTTGCATAACCGCTGGCGCTGTGAGCGGCATTTTGTTCCTGACGGACAAGAACGGCTTTGATATCAGTTTTATAAAGGTAGTCAAAAAAAGGGCAGATAACAGCACCGGGATATCCGAAAAGCACGGAAACATTTTCCTGCTGCAAACATCTGACCATAATTTCTGCGCCGCTTATCATCACTATCTCCTCCTGGATCCGGAGCTGCACCCAGCCCCATAAAATACATCAGCTTATATTATACCATCATTCCCCCACCTTGTCAACCGGCGTGCCGCCGGTGTCAAAATCGCGCCGGCGTGCCGCCGGTGTCATGTTCGCGTTGTAAGTTATTACCATGCAAGGCTTTTTCCTCGCGATTGTAAGAT
>ONNU01000110.1 GCA_900319255.1 uncultured Eubacteriales bacterium | reverse complement strand
CATACTGATCATCGTCTATTTTCAATGCGACTCTTGTGGCAAAGCTTATCATGTCGATCATATTCGAGCCGCCCTTTGCCGTTCTGTTGCCGCCCATTTTTTCAGTCCTGTTCAGAGAATCTGTGATGAAGGACGAAAAGTTTTTATCGCTGATATTCTTCTCCAAAACACCGATAAAATCGTTAAACTTTTCGATCAGCGCATCAGTTTTGGACAGATCAAAGACTGTAAGCGAGGCGAAAGTGTCTTTTCCAGCAGCCTTGCATTTTTCAAGGAAGGAATCGCAGACAGCTTTGCTGATCTCCATATTGTCTGTTTTACCTGCAAAGGCTTCGACCAGTGCCTTATAGTCCCATCCGCCGGAGGGTTCAATCTCCTCGGACGCTATCATATATTCAGAAAAGTTCTGCACGGTGTAGGCAGTTTCAACGGTCGCCATCAGACACGCATCAAAGCCAATGATGTCAAATTTTGTATTGAGCTTTGCTTCCTCTAATGCACTGTGCAGCTCTGAAAGAGTAAGCCCGTCAAAGCCGTAATTTTCGTCAAAGCACACGCCCTTTGCTGCGCCGCCGTGATCCCATAGCACGAGCATATTGTGGTCGGTGGGATAATTTTCCTGTCCCCAGGCGAGGAAGTCGGTAAGGGTCTGCGCTTCGCCCATATTTAGCTGAGTGAGTGTATCAAGCAGGACAAGCTCCCCGTTCTTTACTTCATAGCGCTGAGCAGCACTTTCGCTGATGTCGTGAGAACGCCATGTCTGAGCACCGCCCGTCTGGATAATGATATTGAGGTCGGCACTATCGGCAGAGAGTATCTCGTTGATGTTCTTCCCGGCAAGCCCCTGTTTTGTTTCGAGATTCGAGCCGCACATATAGATAAACATAGTACGACCTTCGGTAAGTGTCGGCTTGCTTTCCGGTGTACTGTCATCTTTGGTCTGAGAAATCTGCGGCGTTGAAGATTCACTTGTATCTTCCCCATTGTCACACCCGCAGCATAAAGAAAGAAGCAGACAGCAAAGAACAATAAGTGCAGTAATTCGTTGTTTCATATTATGGATCTCCAGTCAAAATGGTGATAATTATATCAGAATTAAAGCAGAATTCTTATAGTCTTGCAAGTTTTTTCCGAGCAAAGGCAGATTATTCCTTTAATTGAATACCCTGCCGGTTTTTATTTCTTTGTAATGATTTGAAGATATATTTTACTTTTTCAAATATGCTGACGAAAAAGGAAATTCAAAATAGGTGTCGGGATAAGGCTCATTTTCCAATGTAAAATGTCACCACTCGCAGTTTATGGATGCGAATCCATTTCTTATCATTACATTTCTGAGTATCATCCTGTTTTCATGCTGTTCATCAGTAAAATTGACAGTATCAGCACCGGGCAGATACAGGGTGATTTATTCAGCATTCTTCTGATCTTTGACATTCATCTCACCTCGTCTGTAAGGTTATAATAGCCTTTGCACCGATAGACTACTTCTTCAGAAATTATTTGAAACATACACTATTCCTACCATAGATATAATAATGATGATCCATCCCATGATTATCGCAAGATGTGTTTTCCATTCCGAAGCAAGTGCAGCAATAAATTCTCTGATAAAGGCATTGATCCAGAAATATCTTTTTGTCTTTGCACCGATTCCCTCCGCTTTGATTCCCTGCTGAGAAGCAAAATAACCTGAGCGGAAAACATGATAGTTTGTAGTTGAAAATGCGATTTTCGGGTCGCCTGTTTTCGTTTCTTTACGAATAAGCTCCATAGAATTTGTCAGGTTTTCAAATGTGTTTGCAGATTTATTTTCTACAATAATACTGCTTTCATCAATACCCGTTTCTATAAGATAATTCCTTATCGCTTCCGCTTCGGAAATGACCTCATCATTGCCCTTGCCGCCGGAGGGAACAAATACAATATCTTTTCCTGTCTTTTCTTTCTGTATTTTTGCAAACTCTATCGCTCTGTCGGCTCTGCTTTTCAGGAGATTTGTCAGCGTCCCGTCCTTCTTGATCTGACAGCCGAGTATAAGGATATAATCCTTATCGAAAGATGGTATCCTGCGTGCAGCCTTTGTTGACAGAATGATTGTACCGACGAGAATAAATTCCAGATAGGATGTAAGTGCAAGCATTGCGTTTTCAACGAACAGCTCAATATACAGTGCTATCCCGTTTTCGTTATGCACATCCACAAGGGTCGTCACCTGCAAAAACTCACCAAGCGCAAAGGGGAAGATAGTCCCGAGACAAACAGCTATTCCAAGGATACAGCCCAGCATATTTCTCCAGTTTCGTCCTTCCTTGCGCATAAGCTGTATATTGCTTATCGTGACCAGAATAAATGTGATAAATGCGGCAGGCAGCATGATCCTTGAGAAGAACCCTGCAGAGCCTAACAAAAGGTCAACAGAATCAATGATACCGTTGTTCATCCGGGTCAGAAGAATAAGCTGTTCGGCAAACAAGCTTGTCAGAAACAGGGCAAAGCCGATATTCCTGACATTTTTATACTGATACAAATCCTGTCTGATTTCCTTTTTTATATGTATGAAAAGACCGATAATGAGCGCAGCTAAAAATATAGTCATTGCGACGGGGAAACACCAGCTTCCTGTGCTTCTGCCAAATAAGTTTTCTTCTGTTATTACTCCAAAGTGATGCACATATACGGATTTAAAATACAAGTAAACGTCGTGATTGTCAGAAGGAACGACCATTACAGATGCTTTTCCCGGGAATACCGATTCCAATGTGATATAGAGATGATCTCCCTCTGTCTTCTGTTCCTTGATCTTAATTATTTCCGTGTCCTGCTCGACAATTATTTGTGTTGCTTCGGCATTATCGGAATATCCCTGTATATCTATGTCCAAAACATATCTGCTGCCTACAGCAATACTATACACAAGGCTTACGCAAAGCAAAACTGCTGCTAAAATAATATAATATCGTTTTTTCATATTGAATTCATCTCCTGTCACTTGCCATGCACATAAAATATTGTACCATACATTTTCATAAATGAGCAACAAAAATTTACATTTTACAAAAAATACGGTTATAAGCTGTGCAAGGGCATTAGTACGGTGTTGAAAGTAGCGATACCTGCGTCAGACAAATGATGGGCAGCAACAGGCAGATGAATAATCAGACATTAACAATAAATTTTCCTTTACTTCTCGCATACCTTACCGTGTAAGCCGTACCTCCCGAATTCTTTGTCAGATAGCAGATGCACAGGCTGCTGTTATCGACAAGATGCCTGTTTCGCTTGAACATACAATTCCTTGTGTATTCCTCGGAAGTCCACACAACCTTATCCGCTGCCTGCATTATCCGATCATACTCCTTTTTGTTATCATCAGACCAATACTTCGTCTGTGTTTTGCACGGAAGCACAAGGATTTGATAAATATTCGGGTAAAGCTCTTTTAATTCAAGCACAGTCTGTGCTGCCAGCATATCGAATCCCCAACTGCCGCCTGTGCCGAAATAACAGTAACCGTTCCTGATCGCTCTGATAACAGTTTCACGCAGCCGAAGCTTAACAGTTTCATATTCGTCAGCCGGTATCCGTCTGTGTCCTG
>ONNU01000081.1 GCA_900319255.1 uncultured Eubacteriales bacterium | reverse complement strand
TTTGACCGCCTGCGGCGGTTTTGGGGTGTTTCGCACGCTGCGGCGTGCGACCATGGGGCTCTGCCCCCTGGACCCCTGCAGCCTTTGAAAAGGCTGGCGAAACTTTTGCCCCTTTTGCCTCTTTTGCCCCTTTTGCCTCTGCCTGCTTTTATCATTCCGCCGGCATAAGCCTGGGACTTCCTCCGTCTATAGCAAATGTCGTATCTGAAACAACGCTATGCTTTGAATAATACAGCGCCTTCAATGCCGACTCATACAGCTCCTCATATGACTGACCATCCTCAGGATAAAGGCTGATGCCCACCTTTGCATTGATCGTCCGCTCGCCTTTATCTGTCTGACAGGTTCTGCTGAGGGAAGCCACAATAGCCTCGCCCTTTTCCGCAAGAACTTCCCTTCGTCCCAGACCCTTGACAAATACAATGAACTGTGAGCCGTTGATCCTGCCGATAACATCCGAATCTCTGAAAAGCTCACGGATGCTGCCTGCCGACTCTCTGAGAACTGCGTTTGCAAATGGCTTGCCGAATTCCTTCTCCATTTCCTCGAAGCCCACCATATCGACCACCATAAGAGCATGGTTACCCGATACGCCTTCGTCATAAAGATAGCTTCTGATCTTATTTTCAGCCGCTGTCCTGTTATAGAGATTGGTAATGAAGTCCGTTCTGTCCTTTCTCTGCTCGTCATCGTTCAGAGTAAGTCTTTCCTCAGATACATCTGCGCACACTGCCATTATCTTTGTAGGTATGCCCGCCGCATTTCTTATTGATACGAAATGCACACGGTTCCATACATAGCTGTCGGTATTTGCATTATATATTCTCACAAGACATTCCGTATCAGAGGTTTCCGAACGGGCGCTGTTGATCTTTTCAAGGAATTTCTTTATATCATCGGAATGAAGCAGGCTTGAAGCCCTGATATTCTTGATAAATTCAAAGCCCGTAGGCGTATAGCCGTAGATCTTTTCAAAGGAGCCTGAGAACTTTACAGTATCAATTCTGGGGATCCATTCAAAGATAAAGGATTTTGTCTGTTCAAGTATCTCATCATACATCTTATCGCTCATAACAAGCGAAGTGCCTGAAGCTGCCTCGATAGCTGCAAGATCGTTTATTTCTATTTCTTCCCCGCTCTTTACGGACTGGAGGAAATCATTAAGATCGACAAATTCATGCGAATGTACGCCGAAGGGAAGATCGGTGTGTTTCAGAATGACCTTCACAACCTCGTCATCCGTATCAAGGGGAAGATATGTATATGTTCCCAGACCGGTGAAGCATTCGATAAGATATACAAGTATCTCCACCGGGATAAGACCATCGGTTATATCATCGATAAATGATGAAGAGAAGGTTACCCTGTTGAAAAGGTGCTTTGTGAACACCTTTGTATTGATGGAATTAAGTCCCACATTATATACGCCCATCTCAAAGCCGCAGCCGCGAAGAAAATCCGTCAGCTCTGCGACCCTGCGCATATCCATGGAAGCAAGCATATCCTGTGTCAGGTTGATGCATATTTTTGAACAATCAATGGGATAGTAGTTCAGTATCTCCTGCAATGTCTTTATGACAACATCACAGTCATTGCCGTTGAACATTGTCGTAACTATGAATACAGGCAGATTAAGCTCCTTCTGCTGGAATTCATAAATGACCGAGAATATCCTGCGCAGACTGTTAAGGCTCACGGCGGTGATATTGCCGGTATTATATATGGTTGAATAGATCTCATCGAAATCGTATTCATCTCCGTATTCTGATGAGGTCTCAATGATATCATATGAAACGATGGAGCCGGAAACGCTGTCCTGTACGGGTACAAAGAATCTTTCAAAATCCATGACCTTTTTGTCAAGCTCCTTTGAGCTGTACGGTACAAGCTCCCAGTTCTCACGCATATTGTCATTGTAGAACAGGTACATATTCTTGCCGTTGATCTTTGCGATATCAACAGCCTTTGATGCCCCCTCGAAAAGCTCCTCGAAGGTCTTGCCGTGCTTAGGATAATCGCTTATGCCTATGCAGGTGGATAATTCAGGATAGGTCTTTCCGTTGAAGGTATAGGTCTTATGTAGCTTTCTGAAAATATTATCGACTATCGCAACATTTGCCTCGCGGTCAGGACAATCCTTTACAAATACGATAAAGTTATCATCCTCTACCCTGCCGATGATATTATTATCGGTAAACTGCTGGCGGAGAACCTCGCCGATATCCTTGAGTATCTCATTACCGAAGCGGTATCCCGTATTCCTGTTGATACTGCGGAAGCCGTCAATATCAATAAGCAGCAGCATATGAGTGCCTTTCTTTCCGGTATGGGTGATAAAATCCTCGATCTCATTGCGCAGACCGTTGAAATTCCAAAGCCCTGTGACCGGATCCCTGTCTGTAACGATCTCCCCGAGTCCGGCTGTAACGCTGCTGAAATTAAGAGTCTGGATGCTGATAAATACCTTCTCCAGCTCATTTTCCTCTACCACCGGTACTCCTGTGCATCTGACAGCGACATATATATCACCGCCAAGCCTCATGGGACATTCAAGTATTATTCTTTCATTCCCCTTTTTCACTTCCTCCTTTATGCTGTCAAGGCGGAAGGTGCGGTGGAATTTATTTCTGTATTCCTCGGCAACGATATCCCCGAAAAGCATCACTGCTTCGCCGTAATTTTTCGGAGCATAGCCGAATATAGTAGAGAATTTACCCTTTCTTTCCTGACCGATATCCTTTTTGAGATCAAATTCAAATACGAAATCTGATACTCTGTTGATAATATCGTTGTCCTTTCTCTGGGTCTCAAGCATTTCCTGCTTTTGTTTTTCGATGGTACGGATAAGATCCTCTCTGTCCATCTTTCTGTAGATATCCCTGTTAGGCTTATCCTCTTCCTCGCTGACACGCTTTTCATCGCCCTTGGAGATACTGCTGTCGGCATTATTGACATCCGCATATTCAGCAGCAAGCTTTCTGAAATCCTCAAGCACAGCCGAGAAGCATTCCATCATTTCATCAGAAAAAGCACCGCAGGCGCCTGTTCTTATCATTTCAACAGCCTGCTCATGCGAAAATGCCGCCTTATACGGACGGTCGCTGGTCAGGGCGTCATAGCAGTCCGCAACAGACACAACCTGCGCCCATATCGGGATCTTATCCCCCTTCAGTCCGTCAGGATAACCCATGCCGTCATACTTTTCATGATGATAACGGCAGATATCATAGCAATATGTAAAATATTCGTTTCTTTCAACGCTGTCAAGCTGATTCAGAAGGTCGCAGCCCTTTATTGTGTGCTCCTTCATTATCTTGAATTCATCATATGTAAGTCTTCTCGGGCTGAGAAGTATCGAATCGGGAATAGCTATCTTTCCGATATCGTGAAGCGAGGATGCAGAAGCGATAAGCTTTATCTTTTCCTCGTTCATATTATATTTTGGACTCATCACAGCAAGCTCTCTGAGCATGACCTCTGTGAATTTCTTTATTCTGTGGATATGCCTGCCGGATTCAACATCTCTGTATTCGATAACGGTGCTGAGGGTATCGAGCATATCGTTATTGATAGTATTGATCTTTCTCTGCTGGAGCTTGAGAGCCTTATTCTGGGCGAGGATCTTTGCAGTCTGCTTTTCCACAAGCTCCTCAAGCTCTATCTTGTGGCTGAAAAGCTCCACAAGGTTAGCCACTCTTTTCTGTATCACATAAGGATTAACGGGAGAAGCTACAACATCGCTGAAGGGAAAATCTATCTTGACAGACTTCATCCTTGAATTTTCGCTGTTCCTGATAAGGATAACGGGCACTCTTTCAAAGATCTTCAGATTCGTCAGAGTCTTTATAGCATCATTGCTGAAGCCCCTTGCAATACTTTCATTTATAAGAATTATTGAAAATGAGCTTTTATACTGAGTAAGGAACTTAAATGCAAGCTCACTGCCGGAGGTCTGTATGATCTCGAATTGCGATGAAAAAAGCTCATGGATAATCGACTTATTCATCTCAACGTAATCAGCTACAAGCATTTTTTTCAAATTAAACACTCCTTCGCCCGCGGAAACGATGTCCGCATAGTGTTGATCAATTATTACCGCTCTTTTCCGGACTACTAAAACGAATAAAACAACGCTTCAAAAAGGCATCTGCGCAAATTATCGCACGATCATTACCTCATATAAAAGTGGATCCTTCCGGACAGTGCTGCAGGCAACACTATTTTTGTGAAAATACACAAAAATTCAAAATTTCTCTACCTAACATTATACACTTGATTTATTCTTTTGTATATAGCTTTTTGTAAATTCGTATGATTTTTGAAATACTCAGCAAATTTTTTGTTTATAATTCACAAGTGTTTGTCGAAGCATAGAATTTTATGAGTTCAGCGTTCCCGACAGATAATATAACAAGCTGCCGGCAGAGCAGAAAAAATTCAATCAAAAGTGAAAAATCAGCTCTTCCCGCCGCCCGGATATTCATTTCGTCAGCAGCCGGAAATCTTTCACAAACACTCCCCCCGCAGCTTTGACAGTAAAGCATAGAAAAGCCTGTCCCGCGATCATGACGTTCGCGGTGGAAATATTTTGTTATTGCATTGCGGGGAGGAATTTAATATTATGATAATATAGAATCAATACAATAATTATCCTGCAAATAGTATCGGAGGCAATCAAATGAATATCAAACAGCTTGACAGTCACAGGATACTGATATCATTCGGAGACAGGGAGCTTGATGAAAAATACCATACAAGCTATGAAAAGCTGAACAGCGGAAATATCAAGGAATTTCTGAAAACCAGTCTTTCCCATGCCGGAAATGGAGCGGATATTGCTTTATCCGGAAGCCCGCTGCAGATCGAAGCTGCAAAATATGAAAGCGGCTGTATTTTTCTCATAACCATATGCGCTCAAAAGCGAAGATTCTATATATCCGAGCGCAGTGACAGCTACGCTTTCATTTTCCGGGGTCTTGAGGAGCTTACAGGATGTGTACGTGTAATGAATTCGGAGGGGCTTGACACAAGAGGGAGCTGCATTTATTATTCTCCGGAGGATCATTGCGGAAGATATTATCTTATTCTGAAAAGAGTGTTCAGAAAAAGCAGGGTTTTCGGTATTGCCTGCGAATACGGGAGATGTATTTGCAGGGGAAGGTTTATTGCTGCTGCGATAGGTGAAAAAAGCCTTCTGATCGCTTGCGGGAATGCGGTCAGGAGGCTGGGGGCAATATCATAAACCTGAATCTCCCCCCCGGGTTCGCTCCACGTGGGAAAAAATTATCGGATTTCCGCTTTCCGTCCAACGCGCGGGTGATCGGTATGGTGAGGTAATCCGGACTTTTGCTGTCTGCATCAGAAAACTTTTT
>ONNU01000385.1 GCA_900319255.1 uncultured Eubacteriales bacterium | reverse complement strand
ATCCTCCGCGCGTTGGACAGAAAGCAGAAATCCGATAATTTTTCCCCACGTGGAGCGAACCCGGGGGGAGATAAGGAAAAGGGATTTCAAAAGGGGGAACCTTAAGAGGGGGGCGTTAGCCACCCTCTTGTGGTTCTCCTCTTTTGTCCGCAGCGGCAAAGCCGCTGCCCTGGAAGAAGTCAGCAGTCAATAGAAGCCAGGGCATAAAGAATAAATCCCGAATCCGCTGTTACGCTTTATCGCCCTGAGCCATGCTTCATTATTATTTCTGCTTGGGTCAGTCAAAAGGTGGAAACCCCTTTCCTTAACCCCCTCTGTAATCCGGACTTTTACTGTTAAAGAAAATGACAAAAATTTTCTTGCTATTATTCTGCAAACATGATTGTGCAGTCGATGATTGAGTAAAATAACTATAATCAGCCCGGATCTTTCAATAAGTCTGCCCTGCCGACCCTTATCAAGGGCTATACTGTCAGCCGGAGTTTATAGAAAAGCGCCCCCTTTGCGGAGGGATTCTCACGCAAAGGGGGCGCTCGCTCATCATTTCACAATGCTTTCCATTACTCATTTTCCTCGCTTGCTTTGGGCGCGGAAAGCAGCTTTCCGGTCTTCACCATCTTATCGAATTCCTTCTTATGCCTGTGCCTTATTATAAAGAACAATATTACCGATCTCAATCCTACAAGCGTCGCTACTGCTCCCATTATCAGACATAACAGCCCTAACGCTGAATTATGCTCAAGGAACATAAAGGTCAGTCCGATCAGAAGCACCGGCACACCCGTTGACAGGGATATCACTATCGAGGAAACCTTGTATTTCAGCTTTCCGGCTGTGGTTCTTTCCTCGTCCTCAGCGATCTCCTCAGGGGTCTTGGCTGCGCGTCGGTTCAGATTAGTCAATGTGTATATTCCCACAATGATAAACGGGAATGACGCAAGTATTACAACCAGTCCGAAATAGGTCATTGTCAGTGATTTGATATTTGTGGGATCATCTGATTCATAGCTGATGTACAGTACATCACCCTTTTTCCACTGCTCTTCGTATTGTCCCAGCTCTATATCAGAATATTTCTTTCCGTTTACGGTATATGTTACAAGAGCGGTCTTTATCTTTCCTGTTACTGTTGTTCCGTCATCGACCTCGCAGAAGTCTGTTATCGTTGCTCTGGTTTTCGGCGCCATTATTGCTTCAAAATTTGCAGTAGTGATAACCGCTCCGGCAACTATCAGCACAATGCCTATTATGATAACCAATATTCTTGTAAACCGTCCTACATTGGACACTGGTTCCATAATGTATCACCCTCCGTTCTGTGAAGCGGCAGCTGGAATACAGCTTACCATTACCGTCTGAGATACGGTATTATATGCATACTCTTTCGTAAACAGATAAGACGATCTTGCTGACAGGTAATTATCAGTTATTGTCTTGATCTTTGCGCAGAGATCCTTATAATCCTCAGTGCTGCCGCATTTTATGGACACGCCGGAAAAGCCGTCCTGCGTAAAGTACCTGTCAAATATCTCATCTATCTTTTCCTCCGACAGCTCACCTGCCGGGATATAAAGCCCGTTCATTATATGATAATTATATTCAAGCGCAGTACATTCGGGAACTCCAAGCTCCTTGAAAACATTTTCAGCATCCCTGAGATAATAGGTCATTTCATCATTTGCATTAAAGAACCCATACAGCGGCTTATTTACCACAGCGCTTGTAGTACGGACATTATCAGCTGTGATATCTACATTATAATACTCTTCTCCGATTTTTACAACATTCCAGGAATGATTTGAATATTTAACCGTCGAATTCCACTGCTGTGATCCGACAACACACATACATTCATAGCCTAAAAGCCTCATACACCATTCAAAGGATTTGCTGTAGCCCTCGCATCTGGCGACATTCTTTACAAGAGCGCCGTATACCGAGCCGGCTGTAGCGTCCTCTTCGCTGTATACGCAGTTATAGAAAATGTGGTCGAAGATGATTTTTTCAGCCTCCAGCTGATCCTTACCCTGGGTTTTTTCAAGTATGATCTGTCTGGCAGTTTCAAGCTCCTCAAGAGCCTTCTTGTACATACTTTTTTCAATGCAGTAGGTAAATGCCACCACGGTCACATTGCCGTCGGGGTCGTACTCGCATCCGTAATCCCCGCCCAGATGTATAAGCTCCGGGCAGTCATAATTCAGCAGGTACATAAGCGTCAGCACATCATTACCGTCAACAGGCACAGCTAATTCTGCGCTTTTCTCAAAATTGGTCACAGCCTTATACAGGGTGACAAAATGATATTTCATTTCATCGCTGAGCTTTTTGACATAGTATTTGCTGTCATAGTCCTTAATGCTTTTCAGATCCTCTTCGCTGGGAATGAGCACAAGCGGCTCCGGTGAAGGCTCCTCAGAGCTTTCCTCGGAGGATTCGGCTGACGGCATGACAGAGGCTTCTGCGGACGACTCCACGCTTTGCTCCTGCGCCGGGGGTACGCTGCTTTCATCCTGCCCGCCGAACCTACAGCCTGCGCAAAGCACAGCTGCCGTAATTATCAGCGACAAAACAACAACTATCTTTTTCATTCCACACCTCCGTTTTTCCTTTTCTTTTATATTCCTGTATTCCCTGCCAAAGCCCCGAAGCGCTGCCCCGGGCTTTCCAGCATTTATTTTTCTGCAAAAGCAGGCTTAATACGGCTTTTTCTTTTTTCTTCTTTTCGGAGGATCCTTTTTAAGTCCGCCGTTGAAGGGATCATCGCTGCCCTTACGGATAAGACCTTCAAGAGTGGGGTCTGACTGATAATCCTCGGCTTTCATTCTGAAGGGATCGTCCGCGCCCTTTCTGATAAGCGCCTCAAGGGACGGATCCACCTGATAATCCTCAGCTTTCATATTGAAGGGATCGTCGCTGCCCTTTTTGATAAGCTTGCTCAGATCCACCGGCTCGCTGGGAGCTGCGGGCTTCTGTTCAGCTTCTGCGGGAGCCTCCTCAGCAGGAGCCGGAGCGGCAGGCTCTTCGGGAGCATCATCCTCCTCAATGGTCTTGGGAGCAACAAACGGCTCATCATCTACCCTCATGGGTCTTGTGGGGGGCATATGTGAAAAATCAAGAGATGTATAGCCGCCCTCAGCCGGTTTTTTCTCTGTATTCTGGCTAACAGCCGGAGCTGCCGGAGGCTGTGGAGCGACCGGAGCGGCAGGTGTCTGGGGTGCTGCAGGTGTCTGCGGTGCGTTCTGATTTACCGGCGGATATACGGGAGCCTGCGGGGCGCCCGGGTAAACAGGCGGATACATGGGAGCCTGCGGGGCGCCGGGATATACAGGCGGGTACATGGGCGGTTGCTGTGCACCGGGATATACAGGCGGATATGTGGGAGCCTGGGGTGCGTTCTGATTTGCCGGCGGATATACGGGTGCCTGGGGTGCGTTCTGATTTGCCGGCGGTGTCACGGAGAACTGCGGTACTGACGGTGCTGTCGGTGCTGACGGTGCTGTCGATATTGACGGTGCAGCAGGGGCAGCCGGGGGGTCAGGCCGGGCAGGCGGTTCAGGCTGGCTCACGGATGAGAAAGGTCTGGAGCTGCTTTCAGCGACGGGAGGATATACCGGAACCGTATTTTCGATAGGCGGCAGGACTGCCTGGGGAGGGGGATCGGAGAAATTATCATCCGGAGCCTGATCTGTACTGTTATAGAACATATTATCCAGCTCGTTTTTCAGCTCCTTATTAGACCGGTAGTTGATTATCAGCCAGACAACACCGATAACTGCCATTACAAAGGTAATAAACATTCCTGTGCCGTACAGGAACATCATGGTGGTTCTCTGACCGGTGACGATATCATTATCGAGAGCTTCATAAAGGTAAGCGTGTTTGCCGTCCCAGTAAATAGTGAGCTTGTCGCCCTGTTTCAGGGTGAACATATCGGTGCCGAGGGTAACGTGCTCGAAGGTGGTAGTATTTTTCATGAACAATATGGGATATGAAACAGTTACCGTCACCGTATTGTCATCATTCTGCTCAACACTTTCGCAGTTACCTTCCAGCTTTATAGCCGCCTCCGGCAGAATATCACAGATAGCCTGCTCTGAATATTTCATCATGAACATCAGCAGGCATATTATAAATACGATAGATCCCGCTACAAGAATCACAATTGGCGGGACAAGGGATTTTTTCTTTTTCTTCTGCATGATTTTTTACCTCCTTGGGGTCTGATGGAAAAGCCTGTCGATCCTGAAGCTGATACTAATTTTCGATAAGAAGCATTAATCAGATTTGAACGGAAAATTTCGCTCAGCGAGGCGGAAACCGCAGGAATACTTTATTTATTCCGGGGTTTGACAATAAAGTAATGCGAAATTTAACGCCAAAGATATTTAAGTATTCTATCGAATATTAGTATAAGTCATCTTCCGTTATTATCTGCGCCGAAGCTGCTGTTTCCGAAAATATCGGTAGAATTATTATCGCCGCCCTGACCGAAGGAGCTGTCGCCGTAGATCTCAGCGGAATTATAATTGCTGTTATCCCCGAACATACTTGCAGGAGTTTCATAGCTGCCCATATTATAGGGATTCCGGGGATCATTATTGAAATCCGATGCAAAGGGATCGTTCAGGGATGACTGATCGTAGCCGGAATTAGGATCATCAGAGGGCTGCGGTTCAGTATAAGAAGCGTTTGCATTCGGGTCATAATAGCTGCCCTGCTGAGCGTCACTTTGTTCTCCCTCATAGCCTGTATATGTAGCAAAGGGATCGACATAGCTATCCATAAGCTTATCGCTGAAAACATCCCCTGCTGAATAATCTATCTTGCTGTCGCTCAGTCCCGAATCGGCGCCGGCTTCACCAAGAGTACCGATATCCTCCGGCTTTTCATATTTAGGCTTATAGCCGTCCTTATTTCTGATGATAGTTATTATATTCATTCCCGCGCCCACAACACAGGCTGCGATCACTATCCACAGCAGTATATACACGAAAGTGTAATCAGGGTAAATGAAAGCCGGGTGGCAGAAATTAAAATTGCTTATTCTGTAGTATATATCCAGATCCGAGCCCTGATCCACGCCTTCACAGCCGGGGTTGGTTTCTGATATTCTGACAATGACCTGTTTTTTGCCGCCGGTTGCCGTATCCTTAGCCTCGAAGGACAGATCAAGGAAATACAGCGCTCCGTCACTTCCGGAGGTAATTTCCTTATTGACACAATGGGCAACGGTTCTTTCATATGGTTCGCTGAACATTTCATCCTGATTACGCTTGCTGTTCAGCCCGGCCATTATGACAAAGCACACGATGATAAGCACAGCTGCAGCAATAACAACAGCTATCGGAGGAAAATGAATTTTTTTCTCTTTCATAAAATAGCCCCAGTTCTATCGGTGAGAGCAATTCTCCCGTAAAAATTCTTCCGCAGCACATCCATGCCCCGGAACATACACATTCCATTATACCACTACTCCCCCCCAATTGCAATTTGAATTTTCCCCGGCAGCGCCGGCGTGCCGCCGGTGTCATGATCACGTTGTAAGTTATGACCATGCAAGCCTTTTCCCTCGCGATTGTAAGATTGTTCTATTGGCTGCATTTTTTGTCGGTATACGATAGTT
>ONNU01000082.1 GCA_900319255.1 uncultured Eubacteriales bacterium | reverse complement strand
AGACCCTTTCAGGCAACCGTGTTATCAGGGCTTTCAATAAGCAGGACGAAAGCGCTATTTCCTTTGAAAAGGCAAATTCAGACCTTGCCCGCACAAGCGTCCGGGTGGGCAGACTGTCAGCGCTGCTCAGCCCTGTTACTTATATAATAGCTCAGGCTGCTATCATTGCGATAGTCTGGTTCGGATCGGTAAATGTCAATGCCGGAGATCTCCAGACCGGCGAGATAATCGCTCTGGTCAATTATATGACGCAGATACTGCTTGCTATGATAGTTGTATCAAATTTAGTGGTCATATTTACAAAAGCCTTTGCGGGGGCTGCAAGAGTAAACGAGGTCTTTGATACCGTGCCGTCTGTTAAGGAAAAGACAGGGGAAAGAATCGAAGAGGATGAAAACGCTCCTGCGGTCGAATTCAGGGATGTGTGCTTCGGCTACGGCGACGGCGGCGATGTCCTCAGCAATATCAGCTTTACTGCCCCCAGAGGAAGCACCATCGGCATTATCGGCGGTACAGGCTCGGGCAAATCCACTCTGATAAGTCTTATCCCCAGATTTTACGACCCGAGAGAAGGACAGGTGCTTGTAAACGGCGTTGATGCCCGGGAATATCCGTTTTCTCAGCTCAGAGAGGGAATGGGCATTGTTCCTCAGAAGGCTGTGCTGCAAAGCGGAACTATACGCTCGAATCTTCTCTGGTCGGACAACAATGCGGATGATGAGCAGATAGAGAAGGCTCTCCGTATCTCGCAGGCATATGAATTTGTGAGCAAGCTCCCGGAGGGCATTGACAGCGAGGTAAGCGCAGGCGGCAGCAATTTCTCCGGCGGTCAGCGTCAGAGACTGACTATAGCCCGCGCCCTTGTGAAAACGCCTGAGATACTGATACTTGACGACAGCGCCAGCGCTCTTGATATGGCGACAGATGCAAGGCTTCGCGCAGAGCTTGATAAAATGGAGGGAATGACGGTGTTCATCATTTCCCAGCGTGTTGCGGCAGTACGCAGCTCCGATAAGATACTGGTGCTTGACGGGGGACATATTGCGGCGCAGGGAACACATGAGGAGCTTCTTGAAGGCTGTGAGCTTTATCACGAGATCTGCTCGTCACAGGGCATGGACGGACAGGAGGGATCAGCATGAAAAAAGCAAAAAGAATGAAGCCCGGGGAAAAGACTCTCCCCAGACTGCTGAAATACTGCTCGCCTTATAAAGGCAATATTCTCTGGGCGCTGATATTTGCAATGCTGTATGTAACGCTGAATCTGCTTGCGCCGATCCTTGTGGGCTATGCGATAGACAATGCGATAGAGAAAGGGAATGTTGATTTTACCGCAGTAGGCACGCTGCTGCTGGGAGTAGGAGTAACGGTGATATGCTCGGGCGTATTCCAGTGGCTGATGAATATGTGTACCAATTCGGTGGTATATTTCACGGTCAGGGATATCCGCAGGCTGATATATAAAAAATGGAACAGCGTACCCCTTTCGGTAATTGACCGCACAGCTCACGGCGACCTTATCAGCCGCATGATAAACGACGCCGACAGCATCGGTGACGGTCTGCTGCAGGGCATTACACAGCTTTTTTCGGGAATAGTGATGATACTCTGCACACTGGGCTTTATGATATTTCTCAGCCCGTCCATAGCGCTTGCGGTAGTTGTGATAACCCCGCTTTCAATGTTCGTTGCGGCATTTATCACAAAGATATCAAGAAAGCAGTTTGTGCGCCAGTCGCAGCTTCAGGGGGAGATAAGCTCCTATATTGACGAATATGTGGGACAGCAGAAGCTTGTGAAGGCATTCGGCTATGAGGAGCAGTCACAGCAGAGCTTTGAAGAGATAAACGAGCGCCTGCGCGTCTGCGGGCAGAAATCCCAGTTTTATTCATCCCTTGCAAATCCCAGCACCCGCTTTGTCAACAGCCTTGTAACATCGGCGGTAATAATACTCGGCTCACTGAGCGCCATTGCCGGCACAATGTCAGTGGGCAGCATAGCAACCTTCATAACCTATGCAAACCAGTATACAAAGCCCTTCAATGAAGTGACCGGCGTTATACCCCAGCTTCAGGCAGCGCTTGCGGGAGCGGGAAGGATATTTGAATTTCTCGACAGCGAGGATATGAGCGAGGAGCCGGAGGATGATCCGGCAAACCGTGAGCTGAAAGGCGATATCGAGATAAGTCACGCTGAATTCTCCTATACTCCCCAGAAGCGTCTTATCACCGATTTCAATCTGAGTGTAAGATCAGGTCAGAGGGTCGCCATAGTAGGACCCACCGGCTGCGGAAAGACAACGCTCATCAATCTGCTGATGCGTTTTTACGATATTAACAGCGGCTCGATAACGATAGACGGCAGGAGCATATACGAAATGTCAAGGAATGATCTTCGCAGCAATTACGGAATGGTATTGCAGGAGAGCTGGCTTTATAATGCAAGCGTCCGTGACAATATCGCCTACGGCAAGCCAGACGCAACGGACGATGAGGTTATCGCAGCCGCAAAGAAAGCGCATATCCATCGTTTTGTAAGCTGTCTGCCGAAGGGCTATGACACGATGATAACGGAGGACGGGGCAAATCTCTCTCAGGGACAGCGTCAGCTCATATGCATAGCAAGAGTAATGCTGTGCGATCCGCCGATGCTGATACTTGACGAAGCCACCAGCTCCATTGATACAAGAACAGAGCTTATCGTACAGCAGGCATTTGCAAAGATGATGAAGGGCAGGACAAGCTTCATCGTAGCCCACCGCCTGTCCACGATAAAGGAAGCCGACATTATCCTCGTAATGAAGGACGGCAATATCATCGAACAGGGCAGCCACGAAGAGCTTCTCCGCCTTAACGGCTTCTACAGCGAGCTGTACAACAGCCAGTTTTTACACAGCAACGCCTGAAGGAATCAGGAATCAGGAGTGAGTAATCAGGAATTGAATTATAAATCAGGACTGTGCGAAGGATAAAATCTTTTTCATTATTCATTTTTCAGCCTTCAGTCAGCCTGCGAAGGCGGCGCTGATTCCACTTTCCAAATTCCAAATTCTAACCACTGATCACTATCACTAATCACTTATCACTAAATAATAAAATAAATTGAAAAAGGGCTTGAAATCTGCGGGGAGGTGTGGTATAATAATTAGGTCTTTGGAGCCGTCACTTGTGATGGGATTCAGAGCAAGGCGGAAAGCCGAACTTTGAAACGGACAGTCCTCTGCTTTTGGCATGAATGTCTATAAATAACAGGAGGAGAAAAAATGGACGCATTAAAAACAATCGCAGCTTCTTCAATCAAAGCTGAAAAGCCCCAGTTCGAGATCGGTGATACAGTTCGTGTCAGCGTAAACATCCGCGAGGGCGAAAGGGAAAGAATCCAGATGTTCGAGGGAACAGTCATCGCTAAGAGAGGCAGCGGCGTTGCCGAGACCTTTACAGTAAGACGTCTTTCCTACGGCGTAGGCGTAGAGAGAGTATTCCCGGTAAACAGCCCTAATGTCGTTGACGTTAAGGTAGTAAGACATGGTAAGGTTCGCAGAAGCAAGCTTTATTATCTGCGCGGCAGAGTTGGTAAGGCAGCTAAGGTCAAGGAACAGATCAAATAATCTGACCGTAAGGAAAAGGGACTTAATTGTCCCTTTTTTGCTATTTGCATACAGAGGAACGTGCATTATGAAAAAGACAGGAAAGCATCATTCCTTCACTCAGAATTATATTGATATATCGGATGCTCTTGCGGCAGGAAGAAGCGCACTGGTGCTTCTTTACGTTGTGATAGGGATAGCGCTTGCGGTATCGTGCATGATGTACATTGTATTTGATATCGTACCGGTAAAGAACAAATATGATTCGGGAGAAAATGTTCCTGTGGAATGTCTTATACAGGTGAGAGGCTATGAGCTGCAGGAAGGCGATCTTGTGGTTCTGAGAAAATCAAGGCTCAGCGCAGTTGTCCTGCAGACCCGGGGCTTTGCTCTTGAAAGCAGCGAAGAGGAATATCAGGGGCTGACGGAGGATCATCTGCTTGTAAGTATAAATGAGGTAAACGGCAGCAAGAATACCGCAGCCGTAACGCCTGATGAGATCGAGGGCAAAATCAGCTATGTAGTATCCCCGATGAAGCTTTTCGGAGCGGATATACATAAGCTGTTCGGATAAAACAAAACGCAACAACAAGAGGTGTTAATATGTCTGAACGAAATGAAAAAAATGAAAAAGTACAGGAAGCCGAGCTTGACGAAGAGCTTGAGATTGAGGAAGAAGAGGGCATAAGCCTTACATCCTTTATATTTGAATGGGCGAATGCATTCATGGTAGCGCTGATAGTAGTAGTGCTGCTGCTGACCTTTGTATTCAGGCAGGTCACAGTAAGCGGAACCTCCATGACCGATACGCTTTCCGATGGTGACAGACTTATCATTTCAAGCTTCATGTACAAGCCGTCCTACGGTGATATCGTAGTGGTAAGTCACGGACAGAATTACAGCGACCCCATCATCAAAAGAGTAATCGCAACAGAAGGTCAGTCACTCTCCATCAATTACAAGACCGGCGATGTCAGCGTTGACGGAGTAATACTTGACGAGGACTACATAAAGGGTCAGACCCGCGAGCTGCGTAATCCGATAGAGATCCCGGACAAGATTCCTGAGGGCTATGTTTTCGTAATGGGCGACAACAGAGAAGGCTCACTGGACAGCCGCAGCACAGAGATCGGTCTTATCCCCGTTGAAAACATCATCGGCAAAGCTGAAATCAGAATTTTCCCCTTCAATCACATCGGAAGTGTGTATTGAGTTTAGTTTATAGTTTGTAGTGATTAGTGGTTAGTGGTTAGTGAGTGGTTGATAGCTTAAAGTTCCAAAAACTGAAGACTTGAAAATTTATAATGAACCTTTCCGTCACGATGCTGCGCATCGTGACGCCAGCTCTGCATAAGCGAAGCGGAGAGGTCTTGTTATTCTTTATTCACTAATCGTCTGTCACAATTTTAAAAAAGGAAAAGAAGATATGGAAGAAATAAAGTCTATACAATGGTTTCCGGGTCATATGACCAAGACCAAGAGAAAGATCGGGTCACAGCTGAAGCTTATTGACGCTGTGGCGATACTGCTTGATGCGAGAGTACCGTATTCAAGCTGTAATCCTGATCTGAGGAGCATTATCAATAATAAGCCCCGCATTGTTGTGCTGAACAAATGCGACATGGCAGACGCTTCTCAGACTAAGAAATGGATCTCGCTTTTCCGTGAAAAGAATATCGCTGCGATAGCTCTTGACTGTAAATCAGGCAAGGGCTTGAATGCTTTTATTCCGACAGTGAAAAATGTTCTTGCGGACAGGATCGAGGCATGGAATAACAAGGGCATGACCGGCAGAACTATCAAGGTCATGGTCGTAGGCATACCCAATGTGGGCAAGTCCTCATTCATTAACCGTATGTCAAAGCAGAACCGCGCAAAGGTCGAGGACAGACCCGGCGTCACAAGAGGCAATCAGTGGTTTACTATCGGCAAGGGCTTTGATCTGCTGGATACTCCGGGTGTGCTGTGGCCTAAATTCGAGGATCCCCTTGTAGGCGAAAAGCTTGCCTTTATCGGTTCGGTAAAGGATGATATTCTCGATACGGAGCAGCTTGCAGGCAGGCTGCTTGAATATCTCAGGGATAATTACCCCGACCCGCTTTGTGCAAGGTACAAGCTTTCAAAGGAGGATATTTCTCCGCTGCAGGGCTATGAGATACTTGAGGCTGTAGGAAGAAAACGAGGAATGCTGATATCCGGCGGCGAGATCAATACGGAAAGAGCCGCAGCGACTGTGCTTGACGAATTCAGAAGCGCAGTTCTCGGCAAGCTGACAATAGACAGAGCGGAGGATCATCCTGATGTTAGAATTTGAGAAAATGTATTCTGAAAAGGGCTACAAAGCTGTCTGCGGAGTTGATGAAGCCGGCAGAGGACCTCTTGCGGGGCCTGTATTTGCTGCGGCTGTGATATTACCGGAGGGGCTTGTTATCGAGGGCATCAACGATTCAAAGAAGCTCAGCGAAAAAAAGAGAGAAAAGCTTTTTGATGAAATAATTGAAAAAGCCTCTGCATATTGTATAGCCAGCGCATCGGTGGAGGAAATCGAGGAAATGAATATCCTGCAGGCTGATATGCTTGCTATGAAAAGAGCGGTGGAGGGCTTGTCCGTAAAGGCAGACTTTGCCATGATCGACGGCAACAAGACACCGCAGCTTGATATCCCCTGCGAGGCTATTGTAAAGGGCGATGCAAAAAGCCAGAGCATTGCGGCAGCTTCGATCCTTGCAAAGGTAAGCAGGGACAGGCTTATCTGTTCACTTGCTGAGAAATATCCTGAGTACGGCTTTGAAAAGCACAAGGGCTACGGCACAAAGGCTCACAGAGAAGCAATACTTGAATATGGTCCCTGCGAGATACACAGAATGTCCTTTCTGAAAAAGATACTTGCGGAAAAAGAAAATGGCTGACAAGACGAGGGAAAGAGCCATCGGGGACAGGGGAGAAGGGGCAGCGTGCGAGCTGCTCAAAAAGAAGGGCTGCCGAATACTTGAAACGAACTACAGCTCCTCCGGCGGCGAGATCGACATAATAGCCCGGCAGGGGGAATATATTATCTTTGCCGAGGTCAAGACAAGAGAAGCCTCAGCCTTCGGAACACCGTCCCTCTGGGTGGATGTAAGGAAGCAGCGCAAGATAATCAAAGCAGCGAGGGTATATATGGAGCAGAATGACCTGACGCTCCAGCCGCGTTTTGATATAATCGAAATAGTCTATGACAGGCGCAGCGGTATGATCGTAAGCGCAGATCATACTGCCGGCGCATTTTTTCAGGAGGATGGATATGCAGCTTTTTGATATGCACTGTGATACCCTGTACCGCGCCTATACTGAAAACAGCACGCTTTTTAATGACAGCTTTCACATTTCCTTTGCAAAGGCAGATTATATCCGCCCCTATATCCAGTGCCTTGCGGTATGGATACCGGATGAGTACAGGGGAGAGCGGGCATGGGAGCTTTTCTGCGGATGTGTTTCAAAGCTCCGGGAGCAGCTTGCGGGGACAGATATCCTCTGGTGCAGGACAGCCGACGATATCAGGAAGGTCTGTGAAAACAAAGGGCAGGGAATTATCCTGACGGTAGAGGGCGGCGCAGTGCTTGGGGGAGAGCTTTCGAGGATACGGATGCTTCATGACGAGGGCGTAAGAATGATGACCCTGACATGGAACGGAAGAAACGAGCTTGGCGACGGCATTATGGAAAAGGATGATCTGGGGCTGAGCGAATTCGGAAAGGCCGCCGTGAGGGAGATGGAGCGTGTGGGCATTATCGTCGATATTTCCCACGCAGGCGAAAAGCTTTTCCACGATACAGCCATGACAGCGGAAAGACCGTTTCTTGCGAGCCATTCAAATATAAGGGCAGTCACGCCCCATAAAAGAAACCTGACAGATGAGCAGTTCAGAAAGCTTGTATCAATGGGCAGTCTTACCGGACTGAATTTCTGCGCAGACTTTCTTGCGCGGGAAAATGATGCGGGTGAAATCTTGCAACCATCGGGAATGTATGATATAATAAAGCATACCGGATATATGCTGTCTCTCGGAGGGGGAAAAAGCATTGCAATGGGCGCTGATTTTGACGGAGCGGATATCCCGCAGGATATCGCCGGAATAGAGTCTATGGACAGGCTTCATGAGCTTTTTGAGGAGCATTTCGGCAGTGAGATAACAGAAGATATATTTTTCGGCAATGCTTATCGTTTCTTTACTGAAAACATAAGATAACCGTAAAATAAAAGGGCAGCCAGTACCGGCAGCCCGGAAAGAAGAGGGAGTAAAAATGAAGTATAACAGCACAAGAGATAAAAGCACAGTAGTATCAGCTGCACAGGCTATTGCTCAGGGTATTTCCGTAGAGGGAGGACTTTTTGTTCCACAGGAGCTTCCTTCGTATGATGAGTCGGATCTCAGAGCAATGCTTGAGACCGACTACAGAGGCAGAGCAAAAAAGATCATGGGCGATTTCCTCAGCGATTTTTCAGCAGAGGAGATTTCAGACAGCGTTGACGCTGCATATACAGCAGAAAAATTCGGCGCAGAGAATCCCGCTCCCATCTCATATATTGAAAGCGGCGAGAAAAAGATGGCACTTCTTGAGCTGTGGCACGGACCGACCTGCGCATTCAAGGACATGGCTCTCCAGATCCTTCCGCACCTGCTCACCAGATCAATGAAAAAGACCTGTGACGGCAAGCAGGCAGTTATTCTTGTAGCTACCAGCGGCGATACAGGCAAGGCTGCGCTGGAGGGCTTCAAGGATGTTGACGGAACAAAGATCATGGTATTCTACCCCACAGGCGGAGTTTCTCCCATGCAGAAAAGACAGATGGCAACACAGAAGGGCGAAAATGTCAGCGTTGTTGCGATCAGAGGCAATTTTGACGATGCCCAGACGGGAGTAAAGAAGATCTTCACTAACGCAGAGATAAAGGAAAAGCTTGCGCAGAACAATATGCTGTTCTCCAGCGCAAATTCTATCAACTGGGGCAGACTTCTTCCGCAGATCGTTTATTATTTCTCAGCATACTGCGACATGGTAAACGAAGGCAGGATCGGATTCGGCGAAAAGATCAATGTATGCGTACCCACAGGAAACTTCGGCAATATACTTGCATCCTTCTATGCCATGAAGATGGGACTTCCGGTGAACAAATTCATCTGCGCATCAAATTCAAACAATGTTCTCACAGATTTCATAAAGACCGGCACCTACGACAAGAAGAGACATTTCTACACCACTATTTCACCGTCAATGGATATTCTTGTATCCAGCAACCTGGAAAGACTGCTTTACCACATTTCCGGCGAGGACAGCGCAAAGGTAGCCGATCTTATGAACGCTCTGAATAATGACGGCGTATACACCGTAGACGGAAAGATCAAGGAAGAGCTTGACAAATACTTCTGGGGCGGCTGCTGTGACGATGAAAACACACAGAAGACCATCGGCAGACTTTACAAAGAGGAAAACTATCTTGCCGATACACATACAGCTGTTGCAGTAAATGTATACGAGCAGTATGCAGAGCAGACCGGCGATATGACACCCACAGTCATCGCTTCTACAGCAAGCCCGTATAAATTCGCAAAAGCCGTACTTATGAGCGTAAGCGATGATCAGATCCCGGAGGACGAGTTTTCAATGACAGATGCGCTTTCAGCAAAGACAGGCACAGCAGTACCTGCTCCCCTTGCAAGTCTGAGAGATGCAAAGGAAAGATTCAGCGAGGTATGCGATGCAGACGAAATGCCCGCTGTTGTTCTCAAGGGTCTTTCGATCGGGTGATCTGTTTATAGACAGTATCATGCTGAATAACTACTCATACATCAGTTGAAAAATACAGGGGCGGCGGACGCAGAAATGCCGCCGTCCCTTTTTGTCAGAAGTAAACATTAAAAGCAGCATAAAAGATATCCCGGTTCATTAATTTACACCTGAATCCGTGAAACTCAATGGCGTAAATAATTATACCTACAGTGTTCATGCGTATTTTTTACTAATCAGAATTATCAAATTCACCGAAAAGGTGCATTTTCAGATTGAGCTTTAACCCCTCAAATGATACAATACCAAATCTTAACCGCTAAAGTCTGGGTTGCTGAGGGGGATAAGGAAAGGGGATTCCAAAAGGGGGAAAACTCAAGGGGGACACCCCTTGTGGTTTTCACCTTTTGACTGACCAAAGCAGATAATACTAATAAAGTATGACTCAGAGCATGAAGGTGGAACAGCGGAATCCATTTATCCACCCGAAACGGAGATATCAATTTCACTGATTCAGGTTACAAACAACTATCGCTGTCGGAGAGGGGGATACTATGGCAGTATTTACAATAGCAGACCTGCATTTGTCTTTCGGGACGGATAAGCCGATGGATGTTTTTCCCGGCTGGACAAATTATACCGACAGGATCAAAGCAAACTGGACAAGGCTTGTTGAGGAAAAGGATACAGTGGTTATCGCAGGAGATGTATCGTGGGCGATGGATCTGAGCGAGACCTATAATGACATGAGCTTTATCCAGAGCCTGCCCGGGAAAAAGATCATCCTCAAGGGCAACCATGATTACTGGTGGGCAACAAAGAAAAAAATGGATGCATACCTGAGCGAAAACGGCTTTGACAGTATCTCCATACTGCATAATAATTTCTATGAGGCAGACGGACTTGCACTTAGCGGGTCAAGGGGATGGTTCTACGATGCTGAAACAGACGCGGATATGAAGGTGCTGCACCGTGAAGCAGGCAGGCTGCGTATGTCCATAGAGCCTGCGGTAAAAGCCGGCTTTATCCCGATAGTATTCCTGCATTATCCCCCCATATACAACGGCATGGAATGTACGGAAATAACCTCAGTGCTCAAGGAATACGGAATAAAGAAATGCTTCTACGGACATATACATGGGGGAAACGCTGCGAAAAAAGCCTTCAACGGCGAGCATGAGGGTGTGAGCTATAAGCTGATTGCATGTGATTATATAGGCTTTACTCCATTGGCTGTATTATGAATTGTAAAGATAATATTATGTCTTTTACTTAACAAAGTAATGTATCCGATGGAATTGCCCCTGTGTGCTCCACCCGTTTGGCGCAGATCTGTTGGTAAAGAATGATCCGCCGGAATAGTAAAGAGAAAACTTGAAAAGTGGAAACCTTAAGGGGCGGCTGCTCCTTGTGGTTTCCCTTTTTTCTATTTCGAAGCCAATCTAAAAAAACTCTTCCCCACAAGCAGAACTCATGGGGAAGAGCGGGTCGTTTGATTTAGCTGATCATTGACGGGTAGGGATCAGGCGGTGTAGTCTGTCCAGCCGCCGCCGGGATATCTGAATTTGGTTTTCTCAACACCTCTGCCTTTTTTAGCTTCCTGTGAGAGATCAATTTTGTAGACCTGACCGGCATTTGCGGATTCGTCAAATTTCATATCGGCTGTCTGATATGCTTCAACGCCTTTCTTTACGTCATCATCGCTTACGCCTGTGTTGAAAATGATGCTCGTTGCGCCGACTGGCATTATAACTCTGTATATGTCAGTGTCGCCGATCTTTTCCATCTCAACGCCCGGCCATGATGTGCCCAGATCCTGCTTGCCGTCTTCTGTGTTTGCAGGATAGGGATCGCCTGTGAGCTTGTTGGTGATAAGAGCGTAATCGTCATTCCACCAGTATGCATAGACCTTTTCCCATTTTGTTTCGCTGTTGTCAAAATACAGATAATCGGCTATGTTTTCGGATGAAGCTCCGCCCTCGTCTGACTTGCTTTCCTCTGTGCTCTTTGCGGCGCTTTCCTCTGCGCTTTCTTCGGTGCTTTCAGCCTTGCTCTCTTCGGTGCTTTCAGCCGCTGCGGAAGAAGCAGGAGCGGAAGAAGCAGGAGCGGAAGAAGCTGTTCCGCTTGTAGAACCGCTGCAGCCTGCGCAGGCAATGATAAGCGCAGCCGCAAATACAGCGCAGCCAAGTTTAGTGATCTTGTTCATTGGTATGTCCTCCCTGATATAAATATTTATTTCAACGCCCGGAGGCATTGATACGGCTAATTCCCGGAGCTGTACCGGATCACAGCTTCATGTGATTATTTCTGAAATTATTATAGCACATAAGTGGTATGCTTTTCGTGAAGAATTTGTTAATAAATGGGAAATTGAAATATTTTTCCGAGAAAATATCTGTGGGAAACGGCGTGGATAGTGTGAAAAATTTCTGGACTATGATAAGGAGCGGGCTTTGGGGATTTTTTGTCTCCCCGTCCCATCCAAGTATAACACGCGAGGACGAAAGTAAAGCATTGTCAGACCTGTCCCCGCGATTTTGGGTGCAGCGTCGACGCTGCCGGCGTGGGAGAGCTTTCAGCCTGCTTTTTGCTCAGCTGACGCACAACCCGAAAAGCCCCGTCATGCCCCCGGACTGCGCAAAAGAAAAAAGAAAAAGCCGGCGAGCATGATATCACCGGCTTGTAATAATTCTGTTTGTTTGGTGCTGCATTATAGCTTTGCGATGCTTCTTCCGTTTGCGTCGATTATTTCCACGCTGACCCTGAAATCCTCTTCGCCGGTCAGTACGGCAAGCTGTCCTCTTATTCTTTCAAGCTCTCCGCTGACGCTTTCCAGCTGCTGTTCAATTGCAGCCTGCGCTCCGGTGCCTTCTGGTATCACGGTGCTGAGGGCTGCTGTTATTGCCAGCTCATTGTTACCCACAGCCTTTGCGCTGACCGTTGCTCCGCTGTCGCCTAACTTTGACGGTATCTCCGACAGCATGGTATCCAGCAGTCCGCTGTCCTGTATGGTCTGGAGATCTCTCGGGGGAAGCTCTGTGGAGTCAGCTTGTGTGTTCTGGTGGGTGAAGGTGCGCTCCATCAGCTTTGTTCCGTCAGCATTCAGAAGTATCGCTGTGATCTCGATATCCTTTGTCGTTGTGATGCCCTCAAGCAGACCGATATAGGTTCCCGCCTGCTGTTTCAGCTTTTCAAAATAAGGCTCGGCTGTTTCTCTGTCGATGGCTGTTGAATCAAGCTGATTTATGAGCCTTGCCGTTATGATTATCTTGTTTTCGCCGGAAAGCTCATAGTCGATGGTATATTTATCGCTTTCGTACTGCTTTTTTGCTGTTTCGATAAGGTCTGTATAATCGGAGCTTTCATATAGCTCGCGCAGGGTGTAGTCCTCGCTTTTGCCGCCGAAATCAACAAAGCCTGTATCCTTCTGTGTTTCGGTGGTTGTAGTCTGCTGTGTTCCCTCAGGCTTGCTGGTTGCATTTTTGGAGGCTTCGTTTTTGCTGCTTTGCTGAGGGGAGCTTTCCCTTTTGCTGTTTTCCAGAGGCGCGCTGCTTTTGCTTTCAGCCCTGCTTTGTTCAGGCTTACTGCCGGCAGTGGAGCTGCTTTCAGAAGCGGAGCTTTGCGTCTGTTCTGCCTGTGATGCAGGGGATGGCTCCTGCACTTCGCCGCTGAAAAGACTGCATCCTGCAAAGCCTGCCGCAATAAACACAGCCGCAGCAATAGCTGCTGCCTTTCCTTTTATATTTTTCATTAACATCATTCCTTTCCCGACAGCGCCGCCGGTGGCGGCTAACTGAAAACTGAAGACCTAAGACTTAATAATGAATAGTGAACCTCTCAGTCACGCCTTAAGGCGCGCCAGCTTGCTCCCCTTGATAAGGGGAGGGGAACCGCACGCGCAGCGTGTGGTGGAGTGGTTATTCTATAACTTTTTGTACAGTCTGAAACTCATGATTCCTAACTCCTAATTCCTACGAGCTTTCGGGTGTTATTTTCCTACCACCTGAAATAGATAGAATTTGAGATATTCGGTTTCGGGGACGTTGTAAAGCACAGGATGATCGGGAGCCTGCTGACGGTATTCGATCCTTCTCAGATTTACATGAGCGTCAAGTGCTGCACTGCGGAGCATCTTCTCAAAAAGCTCCTCTGTCATGAAATGAGAGCAGGAACAGGTGGCAAGATATCCTCCCTGCGGCAGAAGCTTCATTGCGCGCAGATTGATCTCCTTATAGCCTCTGATGGCGCTTTCGACAGTTGCCTTTGATTTGGTGAATGCCGGCGGGTCAAGTATGATAAGGTCATAGCCTTCCTTTCCTGTCATGCGGGAAAGAAGATCAAAGACATTTTCACAAACAAAGCTCATTCTGTCATCAAGACCGTTGAGTCTTGCGTTTGCCTTTGCCATTTCCACAGCGTCCTCCGAAATATCCACAGCGCACACATGCTCAGCGCCTCCTGCTGCTGCGTTCAGCGCAAAGGAGCCTGTATGTGTGAAGCAGTCAAGGACTTTTCTGCCCTTTGCTATTTTTGCAAGGGCTTTGCGGTTATATTTCTGGTCGAGGAAAAAGCCTGTTTTCTGACCGTTTTCAAAATCTACGGTATATTTTATCCCGTTTTCGGTGATGATGACCGTTGTTTCATCGGGGGCAGGAAGGTTTTCCAGGGGATAGAAGCCCTTGCCCTGAGTCATGCCTTCAAGCTCTCTGATCCTTACGTCATTGCGCTCAAAGATGCCCCGTATATTTATCCCGTCCTCTGCAAGCACCTTTACAAGCAGCGGGAAAATGATATCCTTTCTCAGCTCGATGCCAAGAGATAATGTCTGGGTTACAAGTATATCATGGAATTTATCCACCGTCAGTCCCGGGAAGGTATCGGCTTCTCCGAAAATAATACGGCAGCAGTCAAGATCATCGCCCATCACAGTTTTTCTGTACTGCCATGCATAGCGGATACGTCTTTCAAAGAATGCGGAGTCGAATCTGTCATTGGCATTTCTTGAAATGATACGAATGCGGATTTTTGAATTGCTGTTATAGAAGCCCGAACCGATAAAGCGTCCTCTGCCGTTAACGACATCCACGATATCTCCGTCAGCAGGCGTCCCGTCCAGCGACATCACCTCTGCGTCATATATCCAGGGATGCCCCGCATTAAGACTTTTTTCCCCTTTACTGCTGACCTGCGCTATTATATAATTTCTTTTCTTGAATGACATGATATTTCTCCTTTTTTATTATTGGGTTGTGGTTGGCGGCTCAATGAAGGCTTAAAACCTGAAACTATGAAACTGATAATTCTGCTGTGGGCTGGAAAAGGGAATAGATTGTTCTACTTTAATGCCCTGAGTAACGCTTCATTGGTATTTCTGCTTTGGTGGGTCAAAAGGTGGAAACCACAAGAGGTTTCCCCTTGAGTTTTCCCCCTTTGCAATCCCCTTTCCTTAACCCCTGTGGATAGCCGGACTTTAATGGCTAAGAGTTGGTATTGTCAGGAGCTT
>ONNU01000144.1 GCA_900319255.1 uncultured Eubacteriales bacterium | reverse complement strand
ATTTTATTCATACAGTCGGTTCATCTCTTAATACTTCATGTCGGATTATTTTTCTGGAGGCGTTTTTGATGAATGGGTTCTGCCTTACCACAAGCCTTGAAAGCTGCCTGTAGGTAGGCTGGGTCTTGTTGTATTCATCAAGGATCTTCTGCAGCGCGGCTGTCTTTTCCTCCTCGCTCATGCCTGCCACAAGCTCCTTTTCGGGATAGATGCGGGCTGTGAGCAGATTGTCCTCGCCGGTGACAACGATCTCGTCAATAAGATCGTTAAGAGCAAGCTTTCCTTCGATCTCTTCCGGAGAGATGTTTTCTCCGTTTGAAAGGATGATAAGATTCTTGACTCTGCCGTTGATGAAGATAAAGCCGTCCTCATCCATATAGCCCTTGTCGCCGGTATGGAGCCAGCCGTCCCTGAGAGTTTCTTCGGTCTCCTTTTCCATCTTGTAATAGCCCTTCATAACACTTGTACCGCGGACAAGTATCTCGCCGTTCTCAAATTTTATCTCGGCATTTGAAAGAGCTTTTCCGATGGAGCCAAGCTTGCAGGCGCCTTCTCTGTTGTTTGTGATAACAGGTGAGCATTCTGACATTCCATAGCCCTCGTATACCTTTATTCCGTATTTTTCAAATTCACCGATATAATACGGGTCAAGGTGAGCGCCTCCGGTGAAGATACGCTTGAGCTTCGGTCCGAAAACCTTTTGCGCGATCGCCTCGGGAGGAACATCACTTCCCAGGGATTTAAGACGCTTATAGATAGTTTCCAGCATCAGCGGTACCATCAGCATAACATCAGGATTGTAAATGCTGATATTTCTTATCATATGCCTGAGATTATCATTTATACATAAAACGGATCCCATCCAGAAGCCGTTGAGCCAGTCCATCGTAAGACAGAATGCATGGTGAACAGGAAGCACACTGAGGAATACCAGTCCGGGTCCCTCTTCATAAAGGACAGCCTCAATATTGGAATAGAGATTGCATTGCGTAAGCATAACGCCCTTGCTTTTTCCGGTGGTTCCCGAGGTATAGACGATCATTGAAACATCGTCCTCCTCCGGCTGCTCGGGTTCATCCTGACCCTCTCCTGCGGCTGCAAGGTCGGCTACTGTCTCTGTACCCTCTGCCGCATCTCCCGAAAGCATCCATATTTTTCTTACAAGGGGACATTTCTCTCTGATCTGCTCAGCAAGAGAAGAGAATTTTCCATCAAGGAATACACCCTCGGAATCGGAACGGTAAACAAGATCAATAATATCCTCAGCAGGCAGACCGGAATCCATAGGAACGGCTGCATTCGTGCTTGTTACAACGGACATATATGCCTCGATCCATTCTGCCGAAGCAGTACCGATAAGGGCAATATGCTTATGTGAAAAGCCCTGGGCTGCAAAACCCTTTTTTATTGCAGATACAGCAGCTGCAAGCTCACCGTAGCTGCGTTCCTGAATATTCTTTTTGATAAGCCAGCGGACTGCGGGAAGCTCGGAATAATTTTCTTCGCATCTTTTCCACATGGTATAGATAGTTTTTTTCATGATACCCTCCGCTTATTCTTCAGCATACTCCTTGAGCAGGTTGATCGCATCTTCAACAGTTACTATGCCTGCCAGCTTGTTATCGTCCTCGCTGAATTCAAACTCGATATCAAGTTCATCCTCAAGATCCCCCAACAGGGTCATCAGATCAAGTGAGCTGAGTCCCAGATCATCGCGAAGCTTCATATCATTTGTAATATCCTCAGCTTTAACTGAACAATAGCGTTCTGCAACCTTCTTGAATTTTGATTCGATTTCCATAGTATAAACTCCTTTCAGTATCTTGTAATTGTTTTTTAAACCATATCTATTATTTCAGAGATAGTTCTTCCGGGATCCTCAATACCTCTGAACAATATGCGCATCATGTAATAATACATACGCTCTGCATCATTCTCAGTCAGCTCGACTGTCTGATAATGATAGGAGAAGTTAAGCTTTCTGTCAGGCAGATGAGAAACTGTGAGATACATTTTCTTTGTAGCTGCGCCGTTTGCGAACCACTTGACATAGATAGGCATTTTCTCAGCATTCGGGTTAAGATCCTTGGTATTCATAGGAGGCTGGTATGTGAGATAAACGCTGACATATGTAGTGTCATCGGGGGTATTGTAGCGCTTTTTCATTTCAGTTCTGATAAGCTCGGGATCATAGCTGCTGTACATATAAATGCGGTTCTGATGATTCTGGATCATTCTTGCTGCATCAATGAAGGTCGTATCACCGGAGATAACGGTTCTGCAGGGGAAACAAAGCACGCGGCTTCCGCCGGAGGTAAGCTCGTCCCGTGTTGAACGTCTTGCAACAAAGTTTTCGATGGTAATATCCTCCTGACCATCGTTCATCTTTGAAAGATATGTCCTGATAACAAGAAGAATGAGGTTAGTCGGAGAGATCTGATTGTTCAGACAGAAATTGATAGCGCGCTGCATACTGTCAACCTCCAGCTGATAGTCCTTGACGGCAACAAAAAGCTCCTTGCGCTCAATATCAACAGCTCTGAGTTCCGGATTGTTATGCTTTTTCCTTGCCTTCTCAAGAACAGAGGGTCCCTGGATATCCGAATACAGCGGCTCGCCGTACATATCAAGCTGTTCATCCCAGAATTTCTTTGCCTTTGCCATAAGTTTTTCGTTGGACTGCTTATTGAGGTCGGAAATAAGTACCTTTTCAAAATCTGCCAGCGGAGCAGGATATTCCTCGCCGAATTTCAGATGCTTGTACAGGTTCATGATATCGGTAGCCATTACCGCAACGCCCACAGAGTCATTGAGTCTGTGATCCATATGTACAAAGAAGCCTGTATAATTCTCAGGAAGCTTTACAATACGGAATTCACACATGGGGATATCATCACCGTCAAAGGTCTCATAAGCCCAGTGCTGCATAACATCGTCAGATTCCTTCATTGTCATGCCGGTAAGGTCATATTCCTTGAAATCCTCGGGCTCACATTCAGCGATATACTGCTGGATCTCGCCGTTTTCATCCGGCTTTGTGAAGCGGAGTCTGAGGCAGGAATATCTTTCCTTTTCAAGCTCGATGCTTCTTTTCAGCAGCGGGATATCAATATCTGCCTGAAAAGCCGCAACGATGCTGAGACCGGACACCTGCTGTGTCTTGTACTCTTTTATCCACTGATAGTGCATATTTTGCGCTGCAGTCAACGAATAAAGTTTTTTCAT
>ONNU01000221.1 GCA_900319255.1 uncultured Eubacteriales bacterium | reverse complement strand
TTCCCTCGCGATTGTAAGATTGTTCTATTGGCTGCATTTTTTGTCGGTATGCGATAGTTTTTTTGCCAACTATTATTTTACACTTAGCAGCGGCAGCGTCGACGCTGCACCCAAAATCGCGGGGGCAGGTCTGACAAGGCTTTACTTTCGTTCTCGCGTGTTATACTTAGATGGGATTGGGAAACAAAAAAT
Source organism: uncultured Eubacteriales bacterium (assembly GCA_900319255.1). Classification (GTDB taxonomy): domain Bacteria; phylum Bacillota; class Clostridia; order Oscillospirales; family Acutalibacteraceae; genus UBA1213. The sequence continues at coordinate 3,826 of ONNU01000221.1, read as the reverse complement.
CCCTGAGTCGATGAAGCCCGGCTATCCACAGGGGGATAAGGAAAGGGGATTGCAAAAGGGGGAAAACTCAAGCGGGAACCCCCTTGTAGTTTCCACCTTTTGACTGACCAAAGCAGAAATACCAATAAAGTATGACTTAGTGCATGAAAGTTGAACAACCGATTCCCTTTTCCAGCCAGCAACGGAGATGTCAGTTTAACGGATCCAGGTATAAACTATAATCTATCATCTACGGACTAAACACAGGAGCTTTACTATGCTGATAACAAAAGAAAAACTCATTTGTGCTGCAAAAACAGTTTTTTCCGGCTTTATCATCGGGACAGCAATGCTGATACCCGGGCTGAGCGGAGGAACTGCGGCTATTATCATAGGCATTTACGGCAGACTGACCGATGCTGCGGGAAGCATTATCACCCGTCCTGCCAGGTCAATGAAGCTTCTTCTTCCTGTGGGAGCGGGGGCATTTCTCGGGATATTCGCCCTGTCAAAGCCCATGATGCTGCTGTTTGACAGCTATTACACTGCCGCGATCTTCTTTTTCATCGGCTGCATACTCGGAGCTGTCCCCATGCTGATAAAATGCTCCGGGCTTTCAAGGGACAGCCTTTATAATACAGCCTTTGCGCTTTTAGGCACAGCCGCTGCGGCGGGGATAAGCTTTCTTCCCTCAGCAGGCGGCGGAGACGGCTTTTTTGCAAGTCTTATAGCAGGCGTTATCATATCCATAGGAATGGTGCTGCCGGGGATAAGCACCTCCCATCTGCTGCTTGCGCTGGGAATGTACGATAAGGTATGGGGCTGCATACACAATCCGGATATACTTTTCCTTTTCCCGCTTATTCTCGGAGGCGCAGCGGGGACTATACTGACGGCAAAATTCATTACCTTTGCGCTGAAAAAATTCCCATGCCAGACATATATGGTGATAACGGGATTTGTGATATCATCTGTATATGATATTTTTCCCGGAAACCTGGACAGAAATTATATCCCGTTATATATTTTCCTCACAGCAGCAGGATTTCTTCTGGTATGGCAAACAGAAACGCCGCCGGTGGCGGCTCAGTGAATAACGAATAGAGAATAGTGAATAGTGAATAGTAAAATGTAAAATTTCTCACCGCTCACTCCGGACTATCAGCGGCGTGGTAAAGTTTCTTCCGCAGATATCCGGGCTTTTGCCGCTCAGGGCGTAGATGTCATCACACTCTGACTCCTGTAAAAACATACGCTTTGCTGCGCTGTGCTTTTCGGCTTCGGAATATCTTATTACCACAGGCAGCTTCGTGCCGCTGCTGCCGCTTTTTCCCGCCATGCGAAGAAGCTCCCTCCCCCGCTGGTTCATGCCAAGGATGCGGATATATCCCGGATGCTCAGGAAGCTCCCTTTTCCTGAAGCCAAGCAGCGCATAGGTCAGTATCCTCGCGATCCTCGCTCTTGTATAGCGCTTGCTTTTGATGCTGCTGATGATCTCCTCGGCTGTGCAGCCCTGTTTTACCGATGAATATATCCGGTTTTCAAGCCCTTCGCTTATCTCAGGCAAAAGGGATATTTCCTCTGCTGTCATGGTTCTCAGACGATACAGCAGCGCCTGTTCAAGCTTTGCCATTCTTCCCCCGGGCGGGGGCTGGTTCTCTGACTGCGAAAAGATCTGCGCCGCATATTCCGGGATAAAGCGCTCATAGCCCATATCTTCCCTGTATATCAGGCTGCGTACAGCCTTTGCGCTTGCAATATTCTCCGATGCTTCTTCGCTGTCATGTGATGCGCCTGTTCTCCTGAGCGCGCGCACAGAAATACCGCTGCCCAGCTTTTTCAGCGCCCTGATGTATTCTATCCCCAGGATATCATTCGGCTGGCTCAGTATCTCCGAGCATTCTGCGCCGAAGATCTCCTCTACCGCCTTCTGTCTTGCGGCGGCAAAGGTCATTCCCTTTGCAAGCTGTACTGAAAGCTCTGCTCTTACTCTTTCGTCATCAACTGCGTCAGCGGCGGTTTTCAGCAGCTTCGTATCGCCTGTTTCACTTCCGAACGCAAGCTCATCCACGACACCAAGCGCCTGAGCAATATATGCACCTCCGAAGGCAAAGCGCTCTGCATTTGCGCAGGCAAAGCTTACCGGCAGCTCTATTACAATATCAGCACCGCCGGCAAGCGCAGCTTTTGTACGGCTGTATTTATCAAACACCGCAGCCTCCCCCCGCTGTGTAAAGCTTCCGCTCATTATCGCCGCGATATGATCAGAACCCTCCTCCCGCAGTTTTTTCAGCATATATTCATGTCCGTTATGAAACGGGTTATATTCGCAGATAACAGCTGTGGTTTTCATAAGCTCTCCGATCCGGCAGTTGCCGTAAAAGTAAAGCGGACAAGTCTGAGCCTGCCCGCTGTTTTGTTTATATTTCCTGATTTACCGGTTATCAGCCCTGTACAAGTGCCATTGTATCCCGGGCAATAACGATCTCCTCGTTTGTGGGGATGACAAACACGTCTACCTTACTGTTTTCAGTAGAGATCTTGCCTTCAACGCCGCGGATAGCCTTTGCATTTACCTCGTCGTCGATCTCAACGCCGATATAGCCAAGCTTATGGCATACATTTTCACGATGGCTGGACTGGTTCTCACCGATGCCGGCTGTGAATACGATAGCGTCAACTCCTCCGAGAACTGCTACATATGAACCGATGTACTTGAGAATGTGGTACTCCAGCATATCAATTGCAAGCTGCGCTCTTTCATTTCCCTCAGCAGCAGCAGCGCAGACATCTCTGTCATCGCTTGAAACGCCGGAAATGCCCAGGAAGCCCGACTTCTTATTCAGAAGGTTATCCATCTCTGCGGGTGTGAAGCCTTCCTTTTCAGCGATAAATGTAACAACTGACGGATCAAGGCAGCCTGTTCTTGTACCCATCATAATACCGTCAAGGGGAGTAAGTCCCATGCTGGTATCAACTACCTTGCCGCCGTCAATAGCTGTGATGGAGGAACCATTGCCAAGGTGGCAGGTGATGATCCTGAGATCCTTGATATCCTTGCCCATAAGCTCTGCGCAGCGTGCGGAAACATAGCGGTGTGATGTACCGTGGAAGCCGTAGCGGCGTACTGCGTATTTATCATAGTATTCATAGGGTACAGCGTACATATATGCTGTCTGGGGCATTGTTGAATGGAAAGCGGTATCGAAAACAACCACTTCGGGAACATCCTTGCCGAAAACATCGATGCAGGCTCTGATACCCTGAACGTGAGCTGCATTATGAAGGGGTGCAAGGGGGATAAGGCTTTCAATATCCTCGATGACCTTATCATTGACAAGGCAGGATTCCTTGAAGATGGAGCCGCCCTGCACTATACGATGACCGATAGCTGAAACCTCGCTCAGCTCCTTGATAACGCCCACCTTCTCGTCAGTGAGTGCGTTTTTGATCTGCATAAATGCCTGGGTGTGGTTGGTCATTTCAACATCGAACTCACAGCCTCTGCCGTCGCTGGTGCTATGCTTGAAATGTCCGTCAATACCGATCCTCTCGCAGTTACCCTTTGCCAGTGTTTTTTCATCTGTCATATCAATAAGCTGATATTTCATTGATGAACTGCCTGCATTGATTACAAGAATTTTCATGTGCTTTTTTCCTCCGAAATCAAATTATAGTGTTCTACGCCCTGCGTAAAACGTCCACAAATATATAATATACCATTTTATGCGCAATTTCAAGAAAATATTTTTCCACCCCGGCGCCGGCGTGCCGCCGGTGTCAAGATCGCGCCGGCGTGCCGCCGGTGTCAAGATCGCGCCGGCGTGCCGCCGGTGTCAAGATCGCG
>ONNU01000074.1 GCA_900319255.1 uncultured Eubacteriales bacterium | reverse complement strand
GCCTTGCAATGATCTTCCACATACAGCCAGTCCCGCACATTTTCACCTTTTCCGTAAACGGGCAGGGGTTTGTCGGCAAGAGCGTTAGCTATCATCAGCGGAATGAGCTTTTCCGGGAAATGATAGGGGCCGTAATTATTTGAGCATCTCGAAATTGTCACCGGCAGACCGTATGTTCTGTGGTATGCGAGAACAAGCAGATCAGCACCCGCTTTTGAGCTGCTGTAAGGTGAACTTGTATGTATAGGTGTTTCCTCTGTGAAGAAAAGGTCAGGTCTGTCAAGGGGCAGATCGCCGTAAACCTCGTCAGTAGATACCTGATGATATCTTTGTATGCCGTATTTTCTGCAAGCATCCATCAGAACCTCTGTACCGATAATATTTGTTTGCAGGAAGATCTCCGGATTCTCAATTGATCTGTCAACATGGCTTTCAGCTGCAAAGTTGACAACGATATCCGGCTTTTCTTCTTCAAAAAGCTTTTCAACAGCCTCTCTGTCGCAGATATCAGCCTTTACGAATCTGAAATTCGGGTTGTCCATGACTGATTTGAGAGTTGAAAGGTTGCCTGCATATGTCAGCTTGTCAAGGCAGATTATTCTGTAATCCGGGTGCTCCTTTAACATATAAAAAACGAAGTTTGAGCCGATGAAGCCCGCTCCGCCTGTTACGATTATTGTCATATTCTGTTCCTCACTTATTTCTGAAATCCATGATATCATTATGCATGACATCAAGGTATTTGCCGTCTATTACATCCTTAAGATACTGACCGTACTGATTCTTTTTCAGCTCTTCATACACTGCCAGAACATCATCCTTGGTGATCCAGCCGTTGAGAAAGGCTATCTCCTCAAGGCAGGCTATCTTTCTGTGCTGATGGCTTTCAACGGTCTTTACAAAATTGGTGGCTTCCACAAGGCTTTCATGTGTGCCGGTATCAAGCCATGTAAAGCCCTGACCTAAAAGCTCCACATTCAGCGCTTCATTTTCAAGATATATCCTGTTCAGGTCTGTTATCTCAAGCTCGCCTCTTGCGGAGGGTCTGAGGTCTTTTGCATATCCAACAACATTATTGTCATAGAAATACAGACCGGTGACGCAGTAATTGCTTTTGGGATGCTCCGGCTTTTCCTCGATGGAAACTGCCTTTCCGTTGCTGTCAAATTCAACGATGCCGAAACGCTCGGGATCATCTACATAATAGCCGAAAACCGTTGCGCCCCTGCCGGTCTCTGCATTTTCCACAGCCTTTTTCAGGCGCTTTTTCAGTCCGTGTCCGGCAAAGATATTATCGCCGAGCACCATCGCTACGCTATCGTTACCAATAAAATCAGCGCCGATGATAAAAGCCTGTGCCAGTCCGTCAGGCGAAGGCTGAACAGCATAGGAAAGCTCCACACCGAACTGATGACCGTCGCCTAAAAGGCTTTCAAATCTCGGGGTGTCCTGAGGTGTGGAAATGATAAGTATATCCCGGATGCCTGCTGTCATAAGAACGGACATGGGGTAATAGATCATGGGCTTGTCATAAATAGGAAGAAGCTGCTTTGATGTTACCTTGGTCAGCGGGTAAAGTCTTGTTCCGCTGCCGCCTGCTAAAATAATGCCTTTCATTTGGTCTTCCCTCCCGGTCAGTCTGAGATCCTGTACACATTATAAAGTAAAGCTGCAAAGAACCCCTGCGCCTTCATACGCGCAGCCGGAATGCCGGTTTTGTCAGCATTCCCTGATAATCCAGATTAAATTATAGCACAAAACCGGCTTTATTACAACTGCCGATATCCAAAAGCCGGATGTTTATGCATCATGTTTAAAAACGCTCAATTCCTGTGCGATTTTTTGAAATAAACTATTGAACATCACAAATATCTTATGCTATAATCGAATTATAATTGTTTCGATTATTTACATTTATACTAAATCTGTGAAACCGGCGTCTTTACTGCGGGCGGAAACCAGACAGTTATTCTTTATATTTTGACTTCTTCATGACTTGCGGTTTCCACCTTTTGTCCCGTCAAAGCAGAAATACTAATGAAGTAAGGCTCAGGGCAATAAAGTGGAAAAAACGATTCGGGAGTTATTCTTTATACCCTGACTTCTATTATTTGCTGGCTTCTTTCAGGGCAGCGGCTAAGCCGCTGCGGACAAAAGGGGAGAACCACAAGAGGTGGGCTGCGCCCCCCTCTTAAGGTTCTCCCCTTTTGAAATCCCCTTTCCTTATCTCCCCCCGGTTCGCTCCACGTGGGTGGGTTTTATCGAATTTCTGCTTTCTGTCCAACGCGCGGAGGATCGGTATGGTGAGGTGATCCGGACTTTTGCTGTCTGCATCAGAAAGATTTGTAAAGCTCCT
>ONNU01000181.1 GCA_900319255.1 uncultured Eubacteriales bacterium | reverse complement strand
TGCGGAAAAAACAATGACAATAACAATAACAATAACAGCGGATCTCAGGACAGCGTTTCCAGCGTTGCTCCTGAGATAAGCGAAAGCGCTGAATCTGAAAATTCCGCATCGGAAGCTTCCTCCGATGCATCAGGCGCTGAGGAAAAATCAAAGGCCGAAAGCTCAGCATCCGAAAAGTCATCATCCAGCAAGCCTTCTGAAAACAGCGGCTCATCATCTGATACCGCCGGCAGCAGTGAGACCGGAACAAATGAAGGCTCAACACAGTCAGGACAGAATTCCTCTGCCCAGACCACAGTAACGACTGAAACCACCAAAGAGACCTCCGGTTCCTCTGCTCAGCAGTCTGAATCAGGCTCAGCTTCATCAGACAAGCCTTCCGAGAGCAGCAATAAACCGTCCTCAGGCGGCGGTTCTCAGAGCAGCAAGCCTTCACAAAGCAGCAAGCCGTCTCAGACCAGCAAGCCCTCAGAAGCATCCTCCGGTCAGACCTCACGAAAAGAGGAAAGCTCCTCACAGTCATCGAAGGACAGCTCATTGTCAGAGCTTGAGAAGGAGCTTGCAGAGATTTCCCTTGAAGAGAACGAAATGCCCATCATTCCTGCCATTTAAGAGAGAGGCCCATGACAGATAAATATAAAATAGCCGGTCATATCATTCAGATAGAGTCCATATATGAGGATGTTCATGTGTACTGCAGGGACTACGTCTGTGACGCAGCTTCTGCGGCAGAGATATTTATACGGACAGACGCTGATGATATAGCCTATGAAAGAAATAAGTCTGCAAGAGAGAATGAGCTTGAGGGCACAGAGGTCATTGAGTACAGCGACGGATATCTTGAGGAGCTTGCCGTATACAGAAAGCTTGCGGAAAAGATACTTGAATATAATACATTTCTTTTTCACGGCTCAGCTATTGCGGTGGATAATGAAGCCTATCTTTTCACAGCAAAAAGCGGTACGGGAAAATCCACTCACGCAAGATTATGGCGCGAATATCTGGGCAGCAGAGCCGTAATGGTAAATGATGACAAGCCGCTTATACACATAGAAAACGGAAAAGCCTTTGTCTATGGCACGCCCTATAATGGAAAGCACAGACTTGGCAGCAATATATGTGTTCCCCTCAAGGCGATAGCCGTGCTTGAAAGAGGGCAGACAAATTCAATTTCCAGAGCAGAAAGAAGCGCAGTATATCCGCTTCTTCTGCAGCAGACCTACAGACCCTCTGACAGATCAGGAATAATCAAGACCCTTGATCTTCTTAATGAAATGACCCATTCCGTTGAGCTTTACATTCTCAGATGCAATATGGAGCCGGATGCGGCAAGAGTTTCATATGAAGGAATGAAATAAATCCCGTTATAGAGAATAACCTCCCGTTCTTTTACAAATAATAAATGTAAAAGAACAGGAGGCTTTATTTATGTCGAAAAAAACAGGCAGCAGAACGATCAGGCTTGAAAACAACGTATGCATAAGAAGCTCAGCCGGTATTGCAGGCAGCAAGGAGGGGAAGGGTCCTCTCGGAAATTATTTTGATATGATCTACGAGGATGATATACTGGGAGAAAAGACATGGGAAAAGGCGGAAAGCAGGCTCCAGGCAAACGCTGTTGAGATAGCCGTCAGAAATACCGGTCTTGATTTTCCGGATATTGACGGTATTTTTGCCGGAGATCTTCTGAATCAATGCATATCCTCCACCTTTGCTTTAAGGGGTTTGGGGATACCCTTTCTCGGGCAGTACGGAGCTTGCTCTACTATGGCTCAGGCGATGCTTATTGCTGCGGTATTTATTGACAGCGGAGCAATGGAACGCGCAGCCGCGGTTACATCTTCCCATTTTTGCTCAGCCGAAAGACAATTTCGTCTGCCTATAGAATACGGCGGACAAAGGAATCTGACCTCCCAATGGACAGTAACCGGCGCAGGCGCGGCAGTGCTTGAAAAAAATGCCGGAAGCGTTTCCATAGCCGATGTCACCATAGGCAGCATTATCGACATGAAGATAAAGGATGCCAATAATATGGGCGCAGCAATGGCTCCGGCAGCAGCCGATACCATTTCAAATTACTTCAACGACACCAATACAAAGCCTGCGGATTACGATCTGATCCTGACCGGAGATCTGGGCTTCATCGGTTCGGAATTATTATATGAGCTTCTGCAGATAAAGGGCTATGATATTTCATGCCAGCATAATGACTGCGGAAAGCTTATCTATGACAGGGATCCCCAGGATGTTCATTCCGGCGGATCGGGCTGCGGATGCTGCGCGTCTGTATTCTGCTCATATATCATGAAGAAGCTGAGATCAGGCGAGCTTAAAAACATTCTTTTTGCTGCGACCGGTGCGTTGATGTCGCCCACCTCATCCCAGCAGGGTGAAAGCATCCCTTCGATCTCTCATCTTCTTCACATCACAGCATAGTCCCGGAGCAATAAAAAGCGCCGTACAGAACTGCATTATACGCAGTTAATGTTCGGCGCTGTTTTATTCATTTTCAGGCATTGATATCCTGCAGCTTTGAGCCGCATTCCGGGCAGAAGCGCGGTCTTTCCTGCGGCAGCTTATAACCGCAGCATTGACAATATCCCGTTTCAGACCTGCTTTCTTTTTCGTTCTGTGCAGCTGTATCAGGCATTTTCATACCCATAAATCCATTAATTATCATAGGCTGATTGTTTATCATAGTATTGACAGGCGGTCTTTTTGCGTCTCCGGGTACTTTTATTTTACCGATCATATCCTTTCTTGCAAAAACAGACAGAGGCATACTCATATCGCATACCATCATCGTAGTGGTAAGCATATCCGGCAATACCTTGATTTTTGTAAACGCATTGAATTCTCCCCGTGTGAGATCCTCCGGCGTGAGATAAACGCTTTCTCTGTCATATGTATAGCTGACGGCATGGAATTTCCCGCCGCCGCCTGCCCAGGAAACGGTATTTCCCTTTATTATCATGGGAGAACCTCCGCAGCCGTCCGGTGTCCATTGTTCCCATCTGCCCTGAAGCCTTTCAATGAATTCATCGTCACGGATAATTATATGACTGAACGGAGAATTATCAGTTTTTCTGAGGGTATAAAGGGTTTCGCCCATGATGGTGTAATAATATAGCATTTTAAGCTCGCCGTTTTCATATGCAAGCTCCTTTATTTCCGTCATCATTTCACCGTTATATGTACGGGAAAGGACATTGTTTTCAAGCTTTATAACGGTTCTTTCTCCGGCTTCCAGCCTGTCAGCGTCATATGAAACGGTGGTCGTTATGCGGATACCCCTGTCATAGCCTCTCACAGTAAGCTTTTCATTTCTGAATTCAAGATAATAATGATAGCCCTCCTCCCAGTAGCCGTTAAGCTTTTCCGAAAAATCCATATCAGATCATCTCCTTGTGTAAAATCAGTCATATGTTTGTAGAAGTGCAGTTATTCCGCAGGCTCATCAATAGCTTCGATCAGAAAGCTTACCGGTCTGAACCCGTCATTGCAGGATATCATTGCAGAGCGTTTGTTTTTCATCCAGCCGTCATAAATATCCTCAGCACCGTATGCCAGAGCCATAACAAAGGGCGACATACTGTCCCATGCGCTTTCGCAAAGCCCCTCAGGCCGCTTCCAGCCGTCAGCGATAAACACCTGACCTTTTTCCATACTGCACGCATGGGTTATAGGGTTTTCGTATTTTTCAATAAGATCTGCATGAACTGTTTTTTTCATAACTGTTATCCTGATCTTTTTCATTTTGCATGACCTCGCATTAAATATCAGTTTTCATTTATTATCCTGCTGCAAAAGTCCAGTATCTCATCTTTTCTCGGAGCTACATCTTCTTTGTATTCGATGGAGCATAGCCCCAGATGACCGCAGGCTTTTATTTCCATATGCCCGTAAAAATGCTCGATGCTCTGGATTATCCTTTCGCATTCCTTCATACCCGGACCTGTTCTCTGAGCTATCGCATAACCGTTTCTGCTTCCGCCCAGTACAGAATGAGGCTCATGGGTATTGCACCATGGAGTACACCTGTCTATAAAAGCCTTGAACTGTCCCGGTATATCCGCCCAATAGGACGGGGAAACGCATATTACTATATCAGCATTTTCAAATTCTGCGATGATACTTGAAATATCATCATGCTGCACACATTCAGCCGTTTTGTGACAGGCGCGGCAGCCCCTGCAGAAAGCAAAGCTGTAATCATCAATACAAATGCTTTTGACATTGAAGCTTCCGGACAGACTGTCAGATACGATGCTTACTATCTCAGCGGTTGCCCCGTTTTTTACAGGGCTGCAGTTTATTATCAGTGAATTCTTTTTTGTTTCCATGTAATTATCCTTCCTGTGCAAAATGCTTTTCAAGCTCTTTTTCATCGGCAAAGCCCAGCGATGCGCCGTTGAAGCCGATCTTTATGCCGGCAAAGACCACAGCCCTTTTCAGAGCATCCTCCGCAGATAAGCCCTTTATATAATAATGCAGGAATGATGAGAAGAGGGCATCTCCTGCGCCGACGGTATTGACGATATTTCCCGCAGTGAAAGCCGGTATTTCAATAAGCCTGTCCTTTTCCGAATCAAGAAGCAAAGCGCCCTTTTCTCCCATGCCGATAACGATGACTTTGTTGTGATATCTGTCATAAAGCTTTCTGATAAATTCCTCCGGAGGGCAGGAAAGCTTTTCATCGCTGAGGAAAAGTATATCAGAATTCTGCATGAAATCCCTGTTGTAATCATCGTCGATATTGCTGAGCACATGAACATCCGTTGCGACAGGTATATCATAGCTTCTGACGGCTTTGAAAAGCTCACGGTTAAAATTGATATTGCAGAGAATTGCAAGATCAGCGCTTTCCATAGAAGCCTTCATTGAAGCAGGATCAACGCTTTTTTCCTGGATATCCTTGAGGTCGCAGTATATCTGACGCCTTCCCTCAGGATCGAAGAGTATTACCGAAGCCGGGGTATTTTTCAGGCAGCGGGAGATACTGTCTGTCCTGATGCCGTAATTATTCAGATCATTGAGAACTCTCTGAGCCTCGTCATCCTTTCCGAGATAAGATACAAGCTCCACCTCGTCACCTAAGGTAGTCATTGCCTTTGCGATATTGCAGCCCACGCCTGAGATATTGGAATTTACTCCGAAAAAGGGAAAATCTATGGGGTAATAATTTATAGGAAAGCCCTTTACCCTGACCGTTGTTTCTATATTCAGCAGACCTGAAACTATTATTTTCTTTTTCATTAAAGCACCTTCTTTTTCATATTACCGCTATGCTTTCAGGAAAGCCTCCTGAGCACTATACATAATTATACCATATTTTACAATTGATTTATATTATTATTGATCATATTTTTTGCATAAATCAATTATCTTTTTATCCGGATCTGTAAAACTCAATGGTTAATATTTATCAAGCTGCTGTTTTCATGTGTATTTTAGCATTATTCGGAATTATCAAATTCACCGGAAAGGTGCATTTTCAGATTGAGCTATAACCCATCAAACGAAAAATGCCAAAGCTTTTGCTGCTGAAGTCCGGCTATCCACAGGGGATAAGGCAAGGAGATTTCAAAAGGTGAAATACTAACGAAGCATGGCTCAGGGCATTAAAGCGGAACAACGAATTCGGGATTTATTCTTTATACCCTGACTTCTATTGTTTGCTGACTT
>ONNU01000276.1 GCA_900319255.1 uncultured Eubacteriales bacterium | reverse complement strand
TTTAGCTCCGTTCAATACCAGCTCTTAGTCAAAAAAGTCCGGCTTGCCAAGGGGGTTTAGGAAAGGGGATTGCAAAAGGGGGAAAACTCAAGGGGGACACCCCTTGTGGTTTCCACCTTTTGTCTCACCAAAGCAGAAATGCCAATGAAGCATGGCTCAGGGCATGAAAGCGGGATCAGCAAACACCTTTTTCCATTCACATCAAAAATGTCAGTTTCACAGTTTCAGGCAGTAGATAACATTTCCAGCTTTACACTTATTTCACCAAAAGAACTATCCCGAAAATCCCGCTGTGACATAAGCAAAAATAACGTGAATAATCCCGGACTTTCGTAATAAATGTCAATAATTAATTGACACCGGGCTGAATTTGTATTACAATATAGATTGCAGTGTTGTTTTTGATCGGAGGAAAAAATGAGTATTAAAGGACTTTTTGTCGGAGATACCGACAATACATTCATACAGTTTTTCAGAAGCCTTTTTGTAGGCGGTATCGCAACGGTCGTTGATATGGCTGTGCTGATACTTATAAGAGAGGTATTCGGCATATCTGAATCAATTGCTGCTATCTTCGGCTTTGTTGCCGGGCTTGCGGTCAATTATATTATTTCTACCTACTGGGTATTTGCCAAGGCAAAGGTCAAGAACAGAGCGGCGGATTTTATCGCTTTTGGTATTATCGGCGTTATCGGTCTGGGACTTACCCAGCTTATTATCGAGCCATTTGCAGTCAAGGGTATGTTCGGACAGGGCATACTTGTGACCTATGCGGTTTTCGGTCCGCTTCTTCCGACAGATAAATATTATATCATCGGCAAGGTGCTGGCTGTTGTGCTTGTATATATGTGGAATTTCTTTGCAAGGAAATTCTTCCTTTATAATAAAAGCGAAAAGCAAAGCAAGAATGAAACAAAAGACGAAAATACAGAAAAAGCCGAAACCGAAGAATGATCTGCCGGAGAGAAAAACAGTATTTACGAAGTGATGCAGGCAGAATAAAATACATAAGCTCAGAAAAGAGGAATTGTTTTGAAAAAGATTGTTATTATAGGCGCAGGTCCCGCAGGTATTACAGCAGCCATCGAGCTTCTGAAGGACGGCGGGGATTTTGATGTAACGATACTTGAAAGCACCCGCGCTATCGGAGGTATTTCCCAGACCGTCAGACATAACGGCAACCGTATGGATATCGGCGGCCATCGTTTCTTTTCAAAAAGCGATGAGGTGATGAAATGGTGGAGCGATCTTATGCCGATCCAGGGAAAGCCTTCATTTGACGATAAAAAGCTTGGCAGAGAAAAGCCCCTTGAGGAGGGCGGTCCCGATCCGGAAACCGAGAATCGTGTAATGCTGGTAAGAACAAGAGTTTCCAGAATTTATTACAAGAAGAAATTCTTTGATTATCCTGTGAAGATGTCAGCCTCTACCATAAAGAACATGGGCTTCGGCACGACTATGGTCTCCGGCTTCAGCTATATCAAGTCAGCCATGTTCAAAAAGGAAGAAAGCTCACTTGAAAATTTCTATATCAACCGTTTCGGCAAAAAGCTGTACAGTATGTTCTTCGAGGGCTATACAGAAAAGCTCTGGGGCAGACATCCGAGAGATATTTCCGCAGACTGGGGCTCACAGCGCGTAAAGGGACTTTCCATCAGAGCGGTGCTCAAGGATATGTTCTCAAAGACCTTCGGCGGCAAAAAGAAAAACAAGGAGGTCGAGACCTCGCTTATCGAGCAGTTCTGGTATCCGAAATACGGTCCCGGTCAGCTTTGGGAGACAGCCGCAGATATTGCAGTACAAAATGGTGCAAAGCTTCTCAAGGATCACGATGTCAAGGAGATCAGATGCGAAAACGGCAGGATCAGCTCCGTTGTATGTTCGACCCCGGAGGGCGAAAAGGTCTTTGAAGGCGATATCTTTATTTCATCAATGCCGGTCAAGGATCTGGTATGCGGTATGACCGGAGATAAGCCTGATGACGATATGATAAGCATAGCGGCAGGACTTCCGTACCGTGATTTTGTAACGGTAGGACTGCTTGTCAAAAAGCTGGGACTCAAAAACGAGACCACAATGAAAACCCTTGGAAATATCGTTCCCGACTGCTGGATCTATGTTCAGGATACCGGCGTAAAGCTGGGCAGGATACAGATATTCAACAACTGGTCGCCCTACATGGTGAAGGATGCCGAGAACACGGTATGGATCGGACTTGAATATTTCTGCGCTGAGGGCGATGATTTCTGGAATATGAGTGATGAGGAATGTATTGATTTTGCATCAAAGGAGCTCGAATCAATGGGTATCATCACAAAGGCGGATATCCTTGACAGCCACCGTGAAAAGGTAAAGAAGGCTTATCCCGCATACTTTGATACATATTCAAGAATTGATGAGCTTATCAAATGTCTTGACGGATATGAAAATCTTTTCTGTGTCGGCAGAAACGGACAGCACCGCTACAACAATATGGATCATTCCATGCTTACCGCTATCCGCGCAGCCGAAGCCATAAGAGCAGGCAAAACAGATAAGCATGATATCTGGAATGTCAACACCGAAAAGGAATATCACGAGGCAAAGACAACCAGCGAAGAAAAGAAATAATATCAAAGCGGCAGTCAGTTACGCATCTGACTGCCGCTGTTTTTATTTATCAGAGTTTTCCCGTAGATTTCAGATAAAATACTATCGCAGCAATAATGCCGATGATGATTATTGTTCCGATCAGCGATCCGCATCCGCCGCCGCTTCTTGGCGGGGGTGGGGGCGGAGGACCTCCGTAATATCTTCCGGGCGGGGGACCTTCGTGCCAGCCGCCTCCCGGGGGTTCGTGCCATGTTTCACGTCTGCCGTAGCCGCTTCGTCCCGGCGGAGGGGGCGGAGGCGGTCTGTGTGACGGCGGTCTGTTATAGCTTCCTCCATGAGGCGGAGCTGAGGGCGGTCTGCCTGAGCCTTCTCCTCTTCCTCCGTAATGTCTTCCCTGGCTCATTCTATCATCTCCTTGATTTTGTGTTTGTGTGTGATCTATTCTTCAGACAACAAAATCTACTGCGATGCAATATTCATCGTTGCAGCAGCGTTCAATGTCATATCTGCCGTATTCCCCGCCTTATATTCATAATAAGCCTGAGAACCGATCATTGCGCCGTTATCTCCGCAAAGTGAAAGCGGCGGGTAATAGCATTTATAGCCTCTTTTATCACATTCCTGCTGTGTCCTTTCCCGGAGCAGCGAATTTGCCGAAACCCCTCCTGCAAGCACCAGCTTATTATATCCCAGCTCCTCAGATGCCGCAAGAAAATTCGTCAGCAGGGATTCCACCACGGTTTTCCGGAAGGATGCGCAGATATCATTCACAGGAAGCTGCTCTCCCCTCTGGGTCGCGTTATGTATCTGATTGATTACCGCTGTTTTCAGACCGGAAAAGCTGAAATCATAGGGGTTTCCGCTGAGCTTAGGACGGGGGAATCTGAATGCATCGGGATCGCCCGACTGAGCAGCTTTATCAAGATGTATACCGCCGGGGTAAGGCATTCCCATTGAGCGGGCGGCTTTGTCAAAGGCTTCGCCGGCTGCATCGTCACGGGTCTTGCCGATGACCTTCATATCGGTGTAATCCCTGACCTCAACGATATGGCTGTGTCCGCCGGAAACGACAAGGCACAGAAAAGGCGGCTCCAGCTCCTGATGCGCAAGATAATTCGCCGCGATATGCCCTCTCAGATGATGCACCGGTATCAGCGGCAGCCCTGTGGAAAGGGAAAGCCCCTTCGCAAAATTCACCCCCACAAGCAGCGCTCCGATAAGTCCCGGAGCATAGGTCACTCCGATAGCGTCTATCATATCCAGCGACATCTGCGCCTGGGCGAGAGTTTCGTTTATTACGCCGTTTATTGATTCACAGTGGCGGCGGGATGCGATCTCAGGCACAACTCCGCCGTAAAGCTTATGCTCCTCCACCTGAGTGGCTACAACGGAGGAAATGATCCTTCTTCCGTCCTCGATGACAGCTGCGGCTGTTTCATCACAGGAGCTTTCTATTGATAGTATCCTCATTTATTTTCCTTTCCTGTATTATCCAATGATCTTCGTCATAATGAGCGCATCCTCCTGGGGATCGCGGTAGAAGTTCTTTCTCAGCCCTACCTCCTCAAAGCCGCAGGAGGTATAAAGACTGACGGCTGCTTCATTTGACGGTCTTACCTCAAGCGAGATGGACTGCGCCCCCAGCTTCGCGGCATTTTCCGAAGCGCAGGACAAAAGCTTTTTTGCAGCGCCCATACGCCTGTATTCCGGAAAAACCCCGATATCCGCAATATAGCAGCTTTCGCACACAACAAATACTCCGGCATAACCGATGATCCTGTCATCTTTTACAGCCACAATAAAATGCGCTGTGCGGTTGTCAAGCTCCTCTTCAAGAGCCTGCTCCGTCCATGGATGCTCAAAGCATATCCTTTCAAGCCGGGCAAGAACGGGAATATGCTCCCTTTCCATAGGGATTATTTTTATTTCGCTCATATCCTGTCTCCGTAATCTCTTTTCAGCATTTCACAGAATTCGTCTATGGACTTTTCAATGGATCTGCGGCAGCGTCTGTAGGCTACAAGATCAGACCCGAAGGGATCCGGTATACCTCCGCCGAGAACATATATCTTTTTCTGCGGCACACCGATGGTCATAAGGGTCAGCGCATGATCCTGCGTCATTACAACATATATATCGGTTATGTCGATATCGTGTTCACGGATATTTCTCGGTCTGTGAAAGCTGATATCTATATCTATTTCATTGCAGACGGTGACTGCATGGGGAGAAACATTTGAATTATCACAGAACCCCAGAGCGGCAGAACTGAAAATGCTTCTTATCCCCAGCTCTTCCGAACGCCTTGCGTATATGGCTTTTGCCATGGGACTGCGGCAGGTGTTTCCTGTACAGATAAACAATATATGCAGCATTTTCTGCATTGCCTCCTTTCGTAAGGCTCTCAGGCTTTGGCGTCATACCAGGTTTTGCCGATGCCTGCGTCTGCGATAAGCGGAACTGAAAGGCTTACGGCATTCTGCATTTCCTCGCTGAGAAGGGCTGCTGCTTTTTCAGCCTCCTCGGCAGGCGCTTCCACGATAAGCTCATCGTGTACCTGCAGTATAAGCTTCGATCTCATATTTTCCTGTCTGAGCCTTTCATAGACCTTTATCATTGCGATCTTGATTATATCGGCGGCAGTGCCCTGTATCGGCATATTCCTTGCGACACGCTCACCGAAGGATCTCTGTATATGGTTAGAGGATGCAAGCTCGGGAAGATATCTTCTTCTGCCGAACATGGTGGTGACATATCCGTCAGCCTTTGCCTGCTCCACGGTTTTTTTCATATAGCTGTCGATACCGCTGTAAAGCTGCAGATAGCCTTTGATATAGCTGTCCGCCTCCTTGCGGCTGACGCCGATATCCTTTGAAAGAGAAAATGCGCCTATTCCGTAGACTATACCGAAATTCACCGCCTTCGCTCTGCTTCTCAGGGCGGGTGTGACCATTTCCTCCGGAAGATCAAAGACCTTCGCTGCGGTGGATGTATGGATATCCTTGTTTTCACGGAAGGCTTCAATCATATTCCTGTCATCGGAAATATGGGCAAGAACTCTCAGCTCGATCTGTGAATAATCCGCATCCACAAGAACGCAGCCTTCCTTTGCTGTAAAGAAACGGCGCAGCTCCTTGCCCCGTTCAGTTCTCACGGGGATATTCTGGAGATTAGGCTCGGTGGAGCTGATGCGTCCTGTTCTTGTTTCAGTCTGATTGAAGCTGGAGCGGATCCTTCCGTCAGGCTCGATGACCTTGAGAAGTCCGTCGCAATAAGTAGAGCGCAGCTTTGTAAGAGTACGGTATTCAAGTATCTCATCAATTACCGGATGAACACTGCGCAGCTCCTCGAGTACCTCTGCATTGGTAGAATAGCCGCTTTTTGTCTTTTTCTTTGCCGGAAGCCCCAGCTTTTCAAAAAGCGCAGCTCCTAACTGTTTGGGTGAATTTATATTGAAATCATAGCCCACATGCTGACAGATGCTTGCGCGCAGACGCTCGATATCATCATTCATGCTCTGACCGTATTCATATATACCCTGTTTGTCAACTGCAAAGCCGGCATTTTCCATTGAAGCTAAAACTCCCGCAAAGGGCAGCTCTATCTCCGTAAGCAGCTTTGTCTGCTGCTTGTCTTCTATTTCAGCAGTCAGCTTATCCGCAAGGGGAACAAAGCTCTGCATCTCAGTTTCGGCAGTACATTCAAGGGGAGTGACAGCATATTCTCCGGCAAGACGCTGAAGGCTGTAATCATTTGAATTGGGGTTCAGCAGATATGCAGCAAGCATGGTATCAAAAGCAAGCCCCTCCATACGGCAGCCGCAGCGGTCTGCATATGCAAAAAGCGGCTTGCAGTCATGGGTACGCTTTTTGATATCAGCAGCGCACAGAAGCTTCAGTACAAATTCCTGAAAGCCTGCGCTGAAGCTGTCAAAGCGGAATACCCTTGTACCCTCGCAAAGAGTAAGCCCTGTGATATCGCCGTCAAGAATATCTGCAAGAATATCAACAGTCTTTCCTGAAAGCTCCGGGTAAAGCTTTTCCGGCTCTTCATCAGAAATAATCTCAAGTTTACGCTCATCCTTTACCTGGGCGGTCTGATAAGCATTTTTTGCGACATCCTCCGGGCTTAGCCCCCATTTCTCCATAAGCGAAAACAGTTCAAGAGACGCCATCATCCCCGCAGCCTCAGATCTGCTGCAGGGAGCGGGAATATATCCTGAAATATCCGTATCTATGGGAGCTTCCGTATTGATAGTGCCAAGCATATAGCTGAGATAAGCGCTTTCGCGTCCTGAGGAAAGCTTGTTTCTCATGCCGGGCTTGATATCGGGGGAGTCAATATTTTCATATATATTATCAAGGCTGCCGAAACGGCTTACCAGCTCCCTTGCGCCCTTTTCACCGATACCGGGAACACCGGGGATACAGTCGGAGGTATCTCCCTGGATAGCCTTGATATCAATAAGCTGTTTTGGCGTAACGCCGTACACAGCCATTATCTCATTTTCATCATAAAGCCTGACCTCAGGTCTGCCGAATTTGGTAGCGGCGATCCTGACGCTGACAGTGGGGGAAACAAGCTGCAGGCTGTCACGGTCACCGGTGGCTATCATACATTCATAGCCCTCATCGGTGCATTTTTTCGCAAGCGTGCCTAATATATCGTCAGCTTCATATCCTTCGCAGGTCACAATACGGTAGCCCAGCGCCGTCAGCAGATCCTTCAGCGGCTGCAGCTGGCTTGCAAGCTCCTCGGGCATACCCTTACGGTTGGATTTATAGCCGTCATACGCCTTATGTCTGAATGTGGGAGCCTTGAGATCAAAAGCCACCGCTACTGCATCCGGGCTGCTTTCATCCAGCAGCTTGCGGAAGGTGGTAAGAAAACCATATATCGCATTGGTAAACTGACCGCTTTTTGTAGTAAGCAGCTTTATGCCATAATATGCTCTGTTTAGAATACTGTTTCCGTCCAAAACTAAAAGTTTCATATCTTTCCTCCATAAACAGGGAGTAGTTTATAGTTTATAGTAATTAGTGGATAGTGAATAGAATGGACTCCTGACCCCGGAAGGGTCATATCATTCATTATTCACTGAGCTGACTCTGACAGCGCTTCCGGGCGTATACAGTCCATGATACCTACGCCTTTGCCGTGGCGCATATAGACTCTGGGCACACGCTTTCCTACAAGACAAACAAGCTCATAATTGATAGTACCTGTCAGCTGAGCAATATCGTCAAAGGAAATGGTATTATCCTCGCCGTTTCCGATAACAGTTATCTCATCGCCGGTCTTTACGCCCTCAATGCCGGTTATATCTATCATCACCTGATCCATGCAGACCCTGCCCACAACAGGAGCTTTTTTTCCGTTTACGGTCATATATGCCTTACCGGAAAGGCTTCTTGAATATCCGTCCGCATAGCCGATGGGTACGGTGGCGATAACAGTGGGCTTGTCGGCAACATAAGTCCTGCCGTAGCTTATGGCAGTGCCGGGTTCGATGGTCTTTATCTGGGCAATGACGCTTTTTATCTGCATTGCCTGTTTCAGCTCAAGCCTTCCCGCAAGCTTTGAGGAGGGCGCAAGACCATAAAGGATAATGCCTGCCCTTACGCAGTCAAAGCGCGCCTGTGCATAATCAATTATAGCGCCGCTGTTGGAGCAATGCACGGTTTTGAAGGTAATGCCGTCAGCCTTGAGCTTTTCAACAGCGCCGGAAAAGCAGCTGAGCTGATGGAGAGTAGCCTCCCTGCCCTCCTGAGCCTCATCAGAAACGGCAAAATGTGTAAAAATGCCGTTTGCATCTATCCCGGGTAGTGAACAGACAGCCTTGATCTCTTCAAGAGATCCTCCGTCCCGCTCCATATCCTGATACATGAAGCCGATCCTGCTCATACCGGTGTCGAGCTTTATATGTACGCTGACGGTAACGCCCGCATTTACAGCGTTTTCGGAAAGCTCCCTTGCATAGTCAAGAGAAAGCACAGCCTGAGTGATATTATTTTCAGCAAGCTCACCTGCCATTTCAGCGGGAGTGAAGCCGAGAATAAGAATAGGCTTGGTAATACCGTTTTCACGCAGCTGCAGAGCTTCCTCGATATTTGAAACAGCGAATCTGTCTGCGCCGAGCTTTTCATAATATTGTCCGAGAAAAACAGCGCCGTGTCCGTAGCCGTCAGCCTTGATGACACACATTATCTCCGTATCATCACCGACAGCGCGGCGGATCTCCCTGAAATTATGACGAATTGCATCAATATCCACCTGAGCCCAGGTTCTTCTTAAAAAATCTATCATAACGATCCCTTTCCGATGATAAACTTACAGTCATTCCCAGCGCAGGAAAAGCCGCGTCCGGCATCATGCAGCTCAGAAATGATCTGTTCCGTGTTTCCATTCCTCAGAGTTTTCTGAGACTAATTATATTTTACTCCATAAGCAAATTATTGTCAATTATCCTGCATGAAGTTAGGGAAATTAGTTTATAAGACCTGAATCCGTGAAACTGACATCTCCGCTGCGGGTGGAAACAGAATCCGCTGTTCTGCTTTATTGCCCTGAACCATGCTTCATTGGCATTTCTACTTTGGTGGGACAAAAGGTGGAAACCACAATGGGTGTCCCCCTTTTGCAATCCCCTTTCCTTAACCCCCTTGGCAAGCCGGACTTTAATGACTAAGAATTGGTAATTTCAGGAGCTTTACAAATTTTTCTGATGCACAAAGCAAAAGTCCGGATTACCTCACCATACCGATTTTACGCGCGTTGGACAGAAAGCAGAAATTCGACAAAACCCACCCACGTGGAGCGAACCTGGGGGGAAATAAGGAAAAGGGATTTCAAAAGGGGAGAACCTTAAGAGGGGGGCGCAGCCCACCTCTTGTGGTTCTCCCCTTTTGTCCGCAGCGGC
>ONNU01000088.1 GCA_900319255.1 uncultured Eubacteriales bacterium | reverse complement strand
GTTTCATCAGTCATGCTTGTGAATCTCCTTGTAGTCAAGCCTGCCATTAACGACAACCAGAATCAGGAAATAAGAAAGATGCTTGTTGTCGAGGATGAGATAGATGAAAAGACCGGTGAAAAGATCACCAAAAAGCCGATAGACGGTTCACAGGGTACTCTTGTCGATTTCAGCAAGCTTGTAAAGGAAAACGAAGATACAATAGGCTGGGTAAAGGTTCCCAATACAATGATAGATTATGTTGTATGTCAGGCACCTAAGGAAGCAGATCATGAGTATTATCTCTACAGGGATTTCTATAAGAGAGACGATTCATACGGTACAGTTTTCCTTGATTACAGAAGCAAGCTCGATTCACAGAACCTCATTCTTCACGGTCATAATATGAGAGACGGAAGAATGTTCGGTACTCTCAAATATTTCGAGGATCTCGGTTTCTATAAAAAGAATCCTGCATTCACCTTCAATACTATCTATGAAAAGAGCGAATGGAAGATCATTTCCGTTATGAAGACAAATACCCTTGAAAGCCAGGGTGAATTCTTCAACTATCTCAGAGGCGATTTTGAGAACGATTATGATTTCCTCAACTTCATTTATCAGATACGTGAACGTTCAATTATTGATACGCCTGTAACTGCAAATGAAAATGATACGCTTGTAACGCTCTCGACCTGTACCTATGATTTCTCGCAGTTCCGTTTTGTTGTAGTTGCAAGAAAGGTAAGAGACGGTGAGTCAAGCAAGGTAGATACAAAGGGCGCAAAGGAGAATCCCGATACGCTTTATCCCGATATATGGTACAATACCTACGGCGGTCAGAAGCCCGATGTCGGAACATTCCAGGAGGCTTATAATAAGAACAAGATAACCTGGTATGACGGCAAAAAGACCGACTGGTCCGAAAAGGATGATGAAAAGCTTCTTGCAGATCTCAAGGACAGCAAGGACGCAGCTATCAGAGATCTTAAAGATTATGTTTCCAGAAACAATTACGGCAAAAACGAGAAAAAGCAGGTCGATAAGCTTATCGAGGATTACACAAAGATTATGGACGGTGCAAAGAGCCGTACAGAGATCAAAGAGATATTCAATAAGGCTCTTGATGATATACGCAAGGTCAAGACAATTGACGACCTGAACGCCGAGAAGGAGCAGAGTAATAAGCAGGCAACGGAAAATGAACTGAAGGAAAGAAAAGAAGCTGCAAAGAGAGATGTTCAGAATTCAGTTGCAGGCAAGCATTATCGTACAACTCAGAAGGCTATGATAGATGAAGCTATGGAGGATTACTTCAAGCTTATTGATGAGCAGATGACTATTGAGGATGTAGATAAGGCTAAGGAAGAAGCCATCAAGGGTCTTGCAAAGATAAAGACTGACGAAGAGATCAAGAAGGAAGAATCAGCCGAGCTTTCAAAGCAGAAGCAGAGAGAGGAATCCATCAAGGCTCAGATGTCAAAGGATGAAGAATCAAGAAAGGCTGAGGAGCTCAAGGAAGCTAAATCGAATGCTAAATCAAGCATTAAAAATTATGTGAACCGCAATAATTATAAGTGGGCGCAGCAGCAGGAGATCGAGGGTATAATCAAGGAATATGACAGTCTTATAGACAAAGCAACCGATACTACCCAGATCAACAGCTATGTAGCAACCGCAAAGAATAAGATGGACAGCGTAAAGACAGCGTCACAGATAGATGCAGAGACTTCTCACAAGCCGTCTGAGCCTGTTTCGAGCGAACCTGTTAGCGAGCCTGTTTCGAGCGAGCCTGTTTCAAGCGAGCATGAATCAAGCGAGCCTTATGTTGAGCCGTCTGTTCCCGAGGAACCTTCCGAGAATCCGGAACAAACAAGTATGTCAGGCGAATAATAAATTATGGGGAGTTAAGTCCGGCTTAGCTCCCCAATAATATTATAGAATTGACGAAAAATGGAGAAAAGAAATGAAGTTTGAAATTATATTCTATCGTGCGGGAAAAACGGCAGTGATGCAGCGGGATGCTGAAAAGCTGTTTGAGCCATACGGGATAACGCTTTCAGGTGCCGCAGCGGCATCTGATCCGCAGGAGCTTGCTCAGAAGCTGTCCGCTGTGCTGAAACGCAGGAAGCTTATAGTAATTATCGGCGGAATTGATGGAAGCGGACAAAGTACCGAAAAAACGCTTGCAGGGATACTGCGTCCAAAGGATAATAAAAAGAGTGCGGATATCAGATGCGTTTCAAAGGATGAATGTACATTTTATTATCTTATCAGCGGCAGCCAGATGATATTTGTTCTGCCGGATAAAGCGGGGATAAACGATATTATTTATTCCGATACAGCTAAGCTAATGAAGGAGCATTTCGGGCTTGAAGGTGAGATACGGCAGGAAAAGGATATCTCCGAGGTCAATAAAGAAATAGGCAGAGATATTTCCATAACCAAAAGAACGCCTATCGTTCCGAGCGGATCCACAGCTGAAGGACGGAATAATGATAAGCTGAAACTTCTGAAAATACTGATGATAGTACTGATCTCAACAGGG
>ONNU01000183.1 GCA_900319255.1 uncultured Eubacteriales bacterium | reverse complement strand
TTGCGATAGCTGCGAGAATTGCAAGGATTGCAATTACAACTACGAGTTCAACGAGTGTGAAACCTTTTTTGCTCTGCTTAGCGAGCAGCTTCTGCTGGAGTGTCATGATAGATTACCTCTTTCTTTAATATAATTTTTTTTCGAACCTCGCATCTGAAGGGGATCTGACGCGCTGTTCATTTGTTGAATATATATTAACTCTTTATTAACAAAATGTCAATACCTTTTTTCAGGTTTTTTTGAATTTATTCGTAAAAGAAAGAGGGCTAAAATTGTGCATATTGCCAGAGAGAGCGATTTTTCGCCGTTTTTTGTGCGTTATTTATTTAGATTTTATATAACAACATATTTCGTTTTGGTAGTTTTGACGAAGAAAAACTGTTAATAAATTATGAATTAAAAACTATTTTCTTAATATTCAATTCATAATTTTAATAATTTATTCAAAAAAATTTGAATAAATTATTATTCAGCCTGGTTTTGTACACATTTCCGGCTACATCATATTGAGCCAGAGCGCCGTATACAGTCCGTCATAGGCTATCATGACCAGCGATAATGCGCAGAATAACGCAGGAACGGCGGTCAGGACATAGCTGAGCCTGCGGAGCTTTTTGCTTTTTGCAAGCTCTCTGACAGCGCAGGCTGTAAAGAAGGCTCCGATAAATATGACCGGAGAAGCATATCGGATCTCTTCGGTACAGACAACGGGGTATTTGAAGCAGAAAATATAATAGCTTATCATAATCACCGCATAGAAGGAAGCTAAAACCGCCTTATGCAGGGGATGGAGGGACTTTTTCTTTATAAGAAGCACGATCATGCTTACGAATCCCGTTATGCAGAGCAGCACCGTTGCCGCAAAAAGAGGATAATTGATATATCCCCGCAGCATCATGGCTGAGGATGAGGATTTGATAAGCGATATCAGGGGATTATATTCATTGTAGCCGTCGTTCATCTTGACATATGCGACCCATGATGGGTTAAGCTGGGAGGGGTTGAAATCAAAAAGCCTTGTCAGTACGTCCTGGGTAATCAGCTGGGTATCATCCCTGTTGACGGGGATATATCCGAGGGGTATCCCGAAGCGTACAAGATTCCTGACGCTCCAGTAAAAGGACAGGGGCACAGAGATACCGAGGAATACACCCATCTGACCGAGCTTTCCTGCGAGGGCTTTGCCGTTTTTTGCTCTGATATCCCTGACAAGAGCTGTGATGAAGATTATAGCTATAGGTACGGCAGCCATCCATACTGAAAGCTTTGTAAACATACCCAGACCGAAGCAGAGGGCTGTTTTGACAATGACCGACATTTTTCTTTTTTTATACCATACCACCGCAAAATACACCGAAGCTACCATCAGCAATGTGGACAGCATATCATTATTGACATAGCCGCCGATAAAAAAGAATGCCGGGGAGCAGGCGCAGACCGCAAGCATAATATTGCCGTATTTTCTGCCGACGCCGAATTCCCTTGTCAGTCTGAGGAAAACGATCAGCAGGAGCATCAGATATAGCATGGGCAGATATGTAACATTATAGATGGCTATTCTGATATCAACGCCTGCAAGGGTCTGGAGCTTGAGAAAAGCGGCATGGAGGAGGTGATTCAGCGGGGGGTGGTAATACTGCCATTTTTCTCTGGGGTCAAACTGGGGCAGGGAGAGATTATTATGTATATATTCGATATAACCGATATGACCGTCGCCTGTGGAGAGTATCTGACCCTGATCCCACTGGTAGGACAGTCCGGAGTACATCAGATAAAAGCTATGGAAAACAAACGCCGCCGCAAATATATATATTGTAAAGCGCCGTATCGTCCATTTCTTTTTTACGGTGAAATATATCAGTATGCCGATAAGGGCTGCCAGACCGAAGAAAAACGGTACCGCGGAGTTTCTGCCGTCAAACATCTTCATTGAAGGCATGATGGAGAATACCCACAGCATCACAAGCATATAAGCCGTGAATACAAGAGAAGCGAGGGAAGTTTTAATAATATCTTTTTTTATTTCTTCTTCTCCGGCGCCTGATTTTTTCATCAGCATCAGCTCGCCGATTATCAGCAGCACCGCAAATATCACCGGAGAAAGATAGTTTATCGTCATCACCCCGTCTATCCGGAATCTTCCCAGCATCATAAAAGCGTAAAGCCATGCTGCAAAGACAGACAGATACGGATGATCCTTTATACTGTATCTTATCAGGTTCAAAAGGGCATACCTCCTTTTAATGATCTTGTAATATCCGGACGGGAGCGGGGGAGAGCATCGCCCCCGTCAGCTGTTGCCCGTCAGTTGAAATAATAATAGAATGCAAATGTAAGTCCGAATTCAACCTCCATTATAACAGCAAGGATACAATAGGATGCTATAAGCCCGTAGAGCGGCTTTTGCAGCTTCCGGAGCTTTTCCTTTGATTCAAGCCGCTGCATTACCCATGCTGTGAAAAATGCTCCGATAAAAATGACCTGAGAGGCGTATCTTATTTCCTCAGTGCAGGTGTCAGGATATTTGAAGCAGAATATATAATAGGATACCATTATTACCGCATAGAATGCGCCCAGTATTGCCTTATGCAGACCCTTCATGCTTTTGCTTCTGATTATCACTGCGATCATACATATAAAGGAAACGATGCAAAGCAATGTGGTTATGGCAAGCACCGGATAATTGATATAGGGCGGAGCGCTGACTGTGGTACAGGAGGTCTTGATAAGTCCTATGAGAGGATTATATTCATTATAAGGGTCGCCGATCTTTATCATTGCCTCCCAGGGGGGCTTGAGCTGAGAGGGGCTGAAATCAAAGAGTCTTTGCAGCACACCCTCTTTTATCGCTTTTGATCTGTCCATTCCCACAGGTATATAGGTCAGGGGAACTCCCCAGCGGATATAATTGCGCACGCTCCAGAACAAGGACAGGGGAGCTGCTACGCCCAGAAACGCAAACATCTGACCGAGCTTCTGACCGAAGGCCTTTTTGTCCTTTTTGCGCAGCTCCTCGATAAGCGCAGCAATGAAAATGATCGCAACAGGCACAGCAGCCATCCAGGTGGAAAGCTTTGAAAGCATACCCGCTCCGAATGAAACGGCGATCTTGAGGATATTGGACATTCTTCTGTCCTTGTACCATTTCAGAGCCAGATATATCGACAGCATCATGAACATTACCGAAAGCATATCATTATTGATATAATTGCCGATGTTGAAAAAAGCAGGCGAGCAGGCGCATACAGCAACGACTATATTTGCATATTTTTTCTTCAGTCCCAGTTCAAGGCTGATCTTATAGAATATCAGCAGCGTGAACATGAAATACAAAAGCGGCAGATAGGTCGCATTATAAGCCGCCATTCTTTTTCCGATGCCCAAAAGGGTCTGTATTTTAAGGAACACAGCCTGGAGGATGTGATTGAGCGGCGGGTGATAGAACTGCCATCTTTCACGGGGGTCAAACTGAGGGAGCCACAGATTATCATGCAGATATTCTATATATCCGAAATGACCCTCGCCGTCACCGAGAAGCTGACCCACATCATGCTGATAGAGCAGGGCGGCAAAAAGATAATAAAAAATGTGAAAAACAAAAGCAGCGCCGAACAGAAATATTGTGAAGCGTTCTGCTGTCCATTTTTTCTTTGCAGTGAGATAAATAAACAATCCCAGCAGCCCTGCCATTCCGAAGAAAAGCGGAACACATGAATTTCTTCCGCTGAGTATTATCATCGAGGGGGAAACGGAAAAGACATAAAGCATCAGCTCCATATATCCCGTTACAGCCAAAGCGCCGGCAGAGGTCTTTATAAGACAGCTTTTCAGCTTTTTTTCGTCTGCGCCGGTATTTTTCAGATAAAGAGCTTCAAGGGTGATGAATATTACTGCGAAGATCACCGGTGAAGCATAGCTTACGGGATTAACTCCGTCAACCTGAAACCTTCCCAGCATCAGGAAGGCATAAAGCCACCCCATGAATATCATTACAAAGGGGTGCTTTTTTATACCATATTTTAACAATTCCATTGGGTTTTCCTTCTTTTCCGCAGCATCTGAAAATGACCGTGCTCCGGGGCATTTCAATATGCTGTCTTATGCTCGTATAAAATTATACTGCTCCGGTTAATGCCGAAGCAGTATATATCATTAATCACTGTTTTTTGCCTCAGCAATGCCGCAGGGCAGCTGCTCAGCAGTAAAGCGGGAATTTCTCACAGATATCCTCTACGCCTGCCTTGATCTTATCAAAGCTGCCCTCGAAATCATTGAGAGC